>NZ_JAHBDD010000009.1:0-104695 GCF_019956155.1 Pseudomonas sp. BF-RE-22
GCTCGCCATTTCATCCCGGCCCGGAGCGCTTGATCGACCTGATCGACGACGAACGCATCAACCGTCAGGGCCCCATCGCCAGCAAGCCGGCTCCTACAACGGGGTGTGTTTCAAGTGTTGAGTTCCGGCCGATCCCGAAATTGCTCCAGCGCTTCGGGATTGGCCAGCGCGTCGGTGTTTTTCACCGGCTGGCCATGCACCACGTTCCTCACCGCCAACTCGACCACTTTGCCGCTGATGGTGCGCGGAATGTCCGTCACCGCGACAATCTTCGCCGGTACGTGACGTGGCGTGGTGTTGGCGCGGATGACCTGGCGGATCTGTTGTTGCAGCGCCTCGTCCAGTTCGACCCCCTCGACCAGTCGCACGAACAGCACCACCCGCACGTCGTCTTGCCATTGCTGACCGATGGCCACGCTGTCGGTGACTTGCGGGACTTTCTCCACCTGACGGTAAATCTCCGCCGTGCCGATGCGCACGCCACCGGGGTTGAGCACCGCGTCCGAGCGCCCATGAATCATCATCGCGCCGTGAGCCAATTGTTCGGCGTAGTCGCCCTGGGCCCAGACGCCGGGGAACAGGCTGAAATAAGACGCGCGCAGTTTTTCCCCGGTCGGGTCGTTCCACAGGCCGACGGGCATGGCCGGAAAGTGTCGGGTGCAGACCAGTTCACCTTTTTCGCCAATCACCGCGCGGCCGGCATCGTTCCAGACTTCGACCGCCATCCCCAGGCTCTTGCCCTGGATTTCGCCGCGACGCACCGCCAGCAATGGATTGCCGTTCACGAAGCACGAAACGATGTCGGTGCCACCGGACATCGACGCCAGGCACAGGTCGGCCTTGAGGTCACGGTAGACGTAGTCGTAGCTTTGCGGCGATAGCGCAGAACCGGTGCACAACAAGGTTTTCAGCGTGCCGAGATCATGGCTTTGCCGAGGCTTCACGCCGTTGCTTTCCAGGGTCGCAAGGTACTTGGGACTGGTGCCGAACACGCTGATGCGTTCGTCGTCGATCAGGTCGATCAAGCGCTCCGGGCCGGGATGAAATGGCGAGCCGTCGTACAGCACCACGGCGCTGCCGACGGCCAGGGCTGACACCAGCCAATTCCACATCATCCAGCCGCAAGTGGTGTAGTAAAACAAGCGGTCGCCGGGCCCGAGGTCGCAATGCAGGCCGTGTTCCTTGACGTGCTGCAACAGCACGCCGCCGGTGCTGTGGATGATGCATTTGGGCACGCCGGTGGTGCCGCTGGAATAGAGGATGTACAGCGGATGGGCGAAAGGCACGGCAACAAAATCCGGCTCGCCGCCCGGTTCGTAGAACGCATCCCAAAGCGTCACGCCTGCGTGGGTGCGGAAGTCTTTGATGTGCGTCTGGGGTCGTGCGTAAGGCACCACGATCAGCTGTTGCAGCGACGGCAGGCGTTCAAGGATTTCGTTGACCTTGGCGCTTTGGTCGATGTCTTTGCCGGCATAACGGTAACCGGCGCAGGTGATCAGCACTTTCGGTTCGATCTGGCCGAAGCGGTCGATGACGCCCTGGGTGCCGAAGTCCGGCGACGAACAGGACCAGATCGCCCCGAGGCTGGTGGTGGCGAGCATGGCGACCAGGGTTTGCCAGGTGTTCGGCATGCACGCGGCGACGCGGTCGCCAAGGCCGACACCGACGGCGATCAAGCTGTTTTGAAAACCGGCGACATGCTCGGCCAGTTCGGCCCAGGTCAGTTGTTCGCGCTGACCGTTTTCGCCAATCGCAATCACGGCGACGGCATCGTCACGACGGCGCAGCAAGTGTTCGGCAAAGTTCAGGGTGGCGCCGGGAAACCACTGGGCGCTGGGCATGTGATCGCCTTCGATCAGCACAGCATCCGGTTGCGTGTGGAAACGGATGTCGAAGAAATCGACGATGGCTTGCCAGAAATCGACCCGTTGATCGATGGACCATTGGTGCAGGGCGGCGTAGTCGGCAATGTCGAGGTGGTGGCGCTGATTGATGGCGCGCCGGAAGGCGTCCATGCGGGTCTTGGCGATGCGTTTGGCGTCAGGTTGCCAGAGGATGTCGGACATTTTTTGCCTCTTCTTTTATCTTCAGATCCATTCGCCAGCAAGCCGGCTCCTACAGGTCATGCGTCGATCATGAAAACACCGATAACCTGTAGGAGCCGGCTTGCTGGCGATGAACGATAACGCGGTCTATCGCCCAATCACTGCGCCAACCACCCACCATCTATATTCCACGCCGCGCCCCGCACTTGGCTACCGGCCTCACTGCACAAAAACAGCACCAGCTCACCCAGCTGAGGCGGCGTAACGAACTCCAGCGACGGCTGCTTCTCGGCCAGCAAATCGTGTTGCGCCTGCTGCGGATCAACCCCTTTGGCGATGCGGTCGTCAATCTGCTTCTGCACCAACGGCGTCAACACCCAGCCTGGGCAGATGGCGTTGCAGGTGACGTTGGTCGTGGCGGTTTCCAGGCCGACCACCTTGGTCAAACCGATCACCCCATGCTTGGCTGCGACGTAAGCCGCCTTGCCCACCGAACCGACCTGGCCATGCACCGAAGCGATATTGATAACCCGTCCCCAACCCTTGGCGCGCATGCCTGGCAGGCTCAAACGGGTGCTGTGAAACACCGACGACAGGTTGATCGCAATGATCGAATCCCAACGCTCCACGGGAAAATCTTCCACCGATGCAACGTGCTGAATGCCGGCGTTGTTGACCAGAATGTCCACGCCGCCGAACTCGTGCTCGGCGTAGGCGATCATGTCGGCAATCTGCGCCGGGTCGCTGACATCGGCGGGGTGATGACCGACCTTGCCGCCGAACTGTTCAACCTCGGCAATCACTGTGGAGGCATCGCCGAAACCGTTGAGAATCAGGTTGGCGCCTGCCTTGGCCAGGCTGAGGGCGATGCCCAGGCCGATGCCGCTGGTGGAGCCGGTGACCAGTGCGGTCTTGCCTGAAAGAGTCGTCATGAATACCTCACACAATGCCAGTGGCGTAGAAAGTACCGATCACCACAAAAACCGCCAGGGTCTTGATCAGCGTAATACAGAAAATGTCTTTGTAGGCTTCGCGGTGGGTCAGGCCGGTCACCGCCAGCAAGGTGATGACCGCGCCGTTATGCGGCAGGGTGTCCATGCCGCCACTGGCCATCGCGGCGACGCGGTGCAGCACTTCCAGGGGAATGTTCGCCGCATGGGCCGCAGCGATGAAGTCATTGGCCATGGCCGCCAGCGCAATGCTCATGCCGCCCGATGCAGAGCCGGTGATGCCGGCCAGCAGGGTCACGGTGATCGCTTCGTTGACCAGCGGGTTGGGAATGCTTTTGAGCCAGTCGGCCAGCACCAGAAAGCCCGGCAAGGACGCGATCACCGCACCAAAACCGTATTCGGACGCCGTGTTCATTGCTGCCAGCAATGAACCGCTGACTGCACTTCTGCTGCCTTCGGCCAACTTGCCGCGAATCGCCTGGAAGCCGAACACCAGCACCATGATGATGCCGACCAGCAACGCAGCCTGAACCGCCCAGATCGCCGTGAGTTTGGCGACATCGGTGGTTACCGGTGCGGCCATGCCTGGCAGCGCGAGGCTGTGGGTCTTGCCGTACCACTGGGGAATCCACTGGGTAAACAACAGGTTCATGATGCCGACGGCCAACAGCGGCGACAGCGCGATCCACGGATTCGGCAGTTTGATGTCGGCGGCGGTTTCCGGCTCGTTGCGCAGGTCGGTGCCGTAGCCTTCGCCCGAAATCTGAGCCTTGTTGCGCTGGCGCTGCAGAAACGCCATGCCGGCGCAGACCACGAAGATTGCGCCGATCAAACCCAGCCACGGCGCCGCCCACGCGGTGGTGTTGAAGAAGGTGCTGGGGATGATGTTCTGGATTTGCGGGGTGCCGGGCAGGGCGTCCATGGTGAACGAGAAGGCGCCGAGGGCGATGGTCGCCGGGATCAGGCGCTTGGGAATATTGCTCTGGCGGAACATCTCGGCCGCGAACGGGTAGACCGCAAACACCACCACAAACAGCGACACGCCGCCGTAAGTGAGCAGGGCGCAAACCAGCACGATCACCAGCATCGCCTGACGGGTGCCGAGCAGGCGAATCGCCGCCGCAACGATGGAACGCGAGAAACCCGACAACTCGATCAGCTTGCCGAACACGGCGCCAAGCAGGAACACCGGGAAATACAGTTTGATGAAGCCGACCATTTTCTCCATGAACACCCCGGTGAAAGCAGGGGCGACGGCGGAAGGGTCGGTGAGCAGGACGGCGCCGAGGGCGGCAATCGGGGCAAAGAGGATAACGCTGTAGCCACGGTAGGCCGCGAGCATCAGCAGCGCGAGGGCTGCCAAGGCAATGATCACACTCATGGTGTGTCTCCTGGATTGTTATTTTTGTGGGGTGAAACGGTGTGGGGGAGGGCTTTAGCGAGAATTGTGCCAAGGTGGCAACATGTTGAAATATAAGGATATTTATTGTTTTTTCAGAGGCGGACGAACGTATTTGTCTCTGTTTTGAGAATTTTTGTGGTTTGGAGGCCGCCATCGCCAGCAAGCCGGCTCCTACAGAAGATCGCGTCAACACCGAAACCCTGTAGGAGCCGGCTTGCTGGCGATGAGCGCAAAGCGCTCCAAAAATATGTCTGTAAATAGAGATCTATGTCTCGTTATAGAGACTCAGCAATCCCCAACGCCACCATCTTCTTGTACAACGTAGACCGCCCAAGCCCCAGCCGCGCCGCCGCCTCAATCACTTTTCCCCCGCATTGCGCGAGGGCCGATTCAATCAACTGCCGGTCAAACCGTTCACGCGCCTCACTGAACGTCTCGTGTGCCACCGACTCAACCTTTAAAGGCGCCACACGCTCCACCGGCGTAAACGTACCAATCGCCGCGCGGATATCGGTCGCGTTCAGCATCAGGTCGTCACTGAGCAATGCCGCCCGTTCCAGCACGTTGCGCAACTCGCGAATGTTCCCCGGCCAGGCGTGTCGGGCGAGCAACTCCAGCGCTTCGCGGTTCAGCTCGTGCTGACTGCGCAACTCCTCAAGGATGGCTTCACTGAGTGCCGGCAAATCATCGAGACGATCACGCAGCGGCGGCACCTGGATCGGCAGCACATTGAGGCGGTAATACAAGTCGGCACGAAACTCGCCGCGTTTGATCGCCGCTTCAAGGTCGGTGGAGGTCGCGGCGATCACCCGCACATCGCTCTGAATTACTTCGTTGGACCCGACCGGTTCGAATTCCTTTTCCTGCAACACCCGCAGCAGCTTGCTTTGCAGCGGCAGCGGCATGTCGCCGATTTCATCGAGAAACAACGTACCGCCCTGAGCAATCTGCAACTTGCCGACGCGGCCCTTGCGATCAGCCCCGGTAAACGCGCCGGGGGCGGTGCCGAAGAACTCGGCCTCGAGCAGAGCCTCGGGAATCGCTGCGCTGTTGATGCTGACGAAAGCCTTGTGCGCACGGGGTGATGCGCCATGAATCGCCTGCGCCAGCAGTTCTTTGCCGGTGCCGGTTTCGCCGAGCAGCAAAACGGGGGAATCAGCACTGGCGCTGCGTCGGGCGCGGCGTTTGACTTCGAGGCTGGCCGCGCTGGTGCCGATAAAATGCGCGAAGTTGTACTTGGTCTGCCGTGCCCGCAGCAGCGAGCGGGTGGAGGCCAGTTCTTCCTGCATGCTCATGTAGCGCTTGAGCATCGGCGACAGGCTGCGCAACTCATCGAACAACGCAAAACCGATGGCGCCGATCACCACGCCGGCGTCGTCGTGGATCGGCAGGCGCATCACCACCAACGGTTCTTTGGGGGTGTCCTGCATGTCGAGCAGAATCGGTCGGCCGGTGCGCACCACTTCCCGTAGCAGGCTGCCGGGGATCACACTTTCGCAGGCCTTGCCGATGGCCACTTGCGCCGATTCCAGACCGAAGCGTCGGGCATAACGTTCGTTCATCCAGACGATGTTCGCGTCGCGATCGACAATCACCGTGCCTTCGCTGGACTGCTCGATGATCTCGAACAGCGAACGGATCGCCAACAGACGAACGCGCTGGTAATCCTTGAGGCTTTCGGTGGTGTTCATGGGGTCATGTCCAGAATGTGTGTGTCTGTGCGGGCCTCTTCGCGGGCAAGCCTCGCTCCTACAAATCACCTCGATCTTGTAGGAGCGAGGCTTGCCCGCGAAGGCAGCGACGCGATTTTATGCCTGTTGCAGATGCGCCGCCGCCAACAGCTCTTTGGTGTACGGATGCTGCGGTGAATCAAACACGTCGTGGCTGGCGCCGCTTTCCACCACTTTGCCGTCCTTGATCACGATCATGTCGTGGGCGAGGGCGCGCACCACCGCCAGGTCGTGGCTGATAAACAGATACGTCAGGCCGTGTTTTTCCTGAAGCTGGCGCAGCAGCGCGACCACTTGTTTCTGCACGGTGCGGTCCAGCGCCGAGGTCGGTTCGTCCAGCAGGATCAGCGCCGGTTTCAGCACCAGCGCCCTGGCGATGGCGATGCGTTGGCGCTGGCCGCCGGAGAATTCGTGGGGGTAGCGATGGCGGCTTTGCGGGTCGAGGCCGACTTCCTGCAGGGCCCGAATCACTTCGGCCTTGCATTCGTCCGCCGTCAACTGGCTATGCACTTCCAGGCCTTCACTGATGATTTGTGCCACGGACATCCGTGGGCTGAGGCTGCCGAAAGGGTCCTGGAACACCACCTGCATTTTCTTGCGCCATGGTCGCAGTTGCTTTTGCGTCAGGCCGTCCAGCGCCTGGCCCTGAAAGCGAATGCTGCCTTCGGAGTCGAGCAGGCGCAGGATCGCCTGACCCAGTGTCGACTTGCCCGAGCCGGACTCACCCACAATGCCCAATGTCTTGCCGCGCTGGACATTCAGGCTGATGCCGTCCACGGCATGCAAGTACGTTTTGCGCTGAAACAGCCCGCCACCGAGGGGGAAGCGCACGCAAAGATTGTCCACTTCCAGAACGTTCTCGCGCTCGTCACGGGGCAGTGCCTGGCCTTCCGGTTCGGCGTTCAGCAGTACGCAGCTGTAGGGATGTTTCGGCTCGGTGAACAGTGTTTCGCACGGTGCCTGTTCGACGATTTCCCCGGCCTTCATCACGCACACACGCTGAGCGATGCTGCGCACCAGATTGAGGTCATGGCTGATCAGCAGCAATGACATGCCGAGCCGCTGTTGCAGGGACTTGAGCAGGATCAGGATCTTGCGCTGCACCGTAACGTCGAGCGCAGTGGTGGGCTCGTCGGCAATCAACAACTCTGGCTCGCAGGCCAGCGCCATGGCGATCATCACCCGTTGCCGCTGGCCGCCGGACAGTTGATGCGGATACGCCTTGAGCCGCTCTTTGGGTTTCTGTATGCCCACGAGGTGCAGCAGCTCCAGAATCCGCTCCTGCGCAGCTTTGCCGGTCAGGCCCTTGTGCAGCAGCAGGGTTTCACCGATCTGCTTTTCAATGCTGTGCAGCGGATTGAGCGAGGTCATCGGCTCCTGGAAGATCATGGCGATGCGGTTGCCCCGCAACTCTCGCAAAACCCTGGACGAAGCGCCGAGCAACTCCTTGCCGCGATAGCGGACGCTGCCGCTGGTTTCGGTGCCGGTCTCGGGCAGCAGTTGCAGGATCGAGTGCGCGGTCACCGATTTGCCGGAACCCGACTCACCCACCAGCGCCAGGCATTCACCGGGGCGGATGTCCAGACACAGATTGCGCACCACGGTCTCGCCGCTGAAGGCCACGCAGAGGTCACGGATTTCGATCAGGTTGTTACTCATATCAACAGTCCGCGTCAGGATCGAGGGTCAAAGGCATCTCGCAACGCCTCGCCGATAAACACCAGTAAAGACAGGATCAGCGCCAGGGTGAAAAACGCGGTCAGCCCCAGCCACGGCGCTTGCAGGTTTTGCTTGCCCTGACCGATCAACTCGCCCAGCGAGGCACTGCCGGCCGGCATGCCGAAACCGAGGAAGTCCAGCGCGGTGAGCGTCGAAATAGCCCCGGTCAAAATGAACGGCAGGTAGCTCAGCGTCGCGTTCATCGCGTTGGGCAGGATGTGCCGCACGATGACTTTGCGGTCGGTCAGACCCAGTGCCCGCGCAGCCTTGACGTATTCGAGGTTGCGCCCGCGCAGGAACTCGGCACGCACCACGTCCACCAGTGCCAGCCAGGAAAACAACGCCATGATCCCCAGCAGCCACCAGAAATTCGGCTCGACAAACCCCGACAGAATGATCAGCAGGTACAGCACCGGCAGACCCGACCAGACCTCCTGCAAACGCTGGCCGATCAGGTCGACCCAGCCGCCGTAATAGCCTTGCAGCGCGCCGGCGGCGATGCCGATCAGTGCGCTGACAAAGGTCAGCATCAGTGCAAACAGAATCGACACCCGCGCGCCGAAAATCACCCGTGCCAGCACGTCGCGAGCCTGGTCGTCGGTGCCCAGCCAATTCACATTCGACGGTGGACTTGGTGCCGGTTTGTTCAGGTCGTAGTTGGGCGTGTCGTCGCTGAACGGGATCGGCGGAAACAGCAGCCAGCCGCCGTCCTTTTTGATCAGCTTCTGTACATAGTCACTGCGGTAATCCGCCTGGAACGGCAGTTGCCCGCCGAACGCCTGCTCGGTGTAGCGCTTGAACACCGGGAAGTACAACGAGCCCTGATAACTGACCACCAGCGGTTTGTCATTGGCGATCAGTTCGCCGCCGAGGCTCAGCAGAAACAGGCCGACAAATAGCCACAGCGACCACCAGCCACGGCGGTTTTTCTTGAATCGGTCGAAACGGCGGCGCGCCAACGGCGAAAGCTTGAACATCAGGCATTCCTCGCGGCGAAGTCGATGCGCGGGTCGACCAGTGTGTAGCACAGGTCGCCGACCAGTTTTATCAGGAGGCCGAACAGCGTGAAGATGAACAGCGAACCGAACACCACCGGATAATCCCGCGACACCGCAGCTTCATAACTCATGCGGCCCAGGCCATCGAGGGAGAAGATCACCTCGATCAGCAACGAGCCGGCGAAAAATACGCTGATGAACGCCTGGGGAATGCCCGACACCACCAGCAGCATGGCGTTGCGGAACACGTGGCCGTACAGCACGCGACGTTCGCTCATGCCTTTGGCGCGCGCCGTGACCACGTACTGACGGGTGATTTCATTGAGGAAGGAGTTTTTGGTCAGGATGGTCAATGTGGCAAATCCACCGATGACCAGCGCCGTGACCGGCAATACCAGGTGCCAGAAATAGTCGGCGATCTTGCCCACGGTGGACAGCGAGTCGAAATTGTCCGAGACCAGGCCGCGCACCGGAAACCAGTTCAGCGACGTGCCGCCGGCGAACACCACGATCAGGAACATCGCAAACAGGAACGCCGGCATCGCGTAGCCAATGATGATCGCGGTGCTGCTCCAGATATCGAATTGGCTGCCGTGGTGCACGGCTTTGCGGATGCCCAGCGGGATCGACACCAGATAGGTGATCAGCGTGGCCCAGAGCCCGAGGGAAATGGTCACCGGCATTTTTTCGAGGATCAGGTCGGTGACCGTGGCGCCGCGGAAAAAGCTTTTGCCGAAGTCCAGTCGCGCGTAACTGGTGAGCATCAGCCACAGGCGTTCATGGGCCGGTTTGTCGAAGCCGTATTGCTTTTCGATTTCCTTGATCAGTTGCGGGTCGAGGCCGCGACTGGCTCGCGAACTGCCGCTCATGACCTCGCCGGAACTGCCGCCGACGCTGGCGCCGCCGATGCCTTGCAGGTGCGCGATCGCCTGTTCAACCGGGCCGCCTGGCGCGGCCTGAACGATGACGAAGTTGACCAGCAGAATGATCACCAGGGTCGGAATGATCAGCAGCAGGCGCCGCAGAATATAAGCCCACATCAGTGCGGCCCTCCGGGTTTGCCGCGCTTGATCAGTTCGGCGGTCATCTGTTGGTTGGTCAGCGGCGTGGTGCTCACTTCCCACCAGCTCTCGATGGCTTCGTCATTGGCTGCTTGTACGCTGGGAATGCCGAAACGGTTCCACCACACGGTCGAGCTGCCCGGCGGGTAATAGTTGGGAATCCAGTAATAGTTCCATTGCAGTACCCGGTCGAGGGCATGGGCGTAGCGCAACATGTCGGCCTGGGTGGTGGCGCGCACCAGACCGTTGACCAGCGTATCGACCGCCGGATTCTTCAACACCATATAGTTGTTGGAGCCCGGATCGTTGGCCGCTGCCGAACCAAAATAGTTATTCAACTCGTTGCCCGGCGAAGTGGTGACCGGGTAGCCGGTGACGATCATGTCGTAATCGCGGGACATCAGGCGATTGACGTATTGGGAGGAGTCGATGCGGCGAATGTTCAGGTCGATGCCGATCTGCTTCAGCGTGCGCTTGTAAGGCAGCAGCAAACGGTCCATCCCGTTCTGGCTGACCAGGAAGGTAAAGCTCAGCGGCTGGCCCTCGGCATTCACCAATTGATCGCCATCGGGTTTCCAGCCGGCCTGTTCGAGCAAATCCAGTGCTTGCAGTTGTTTGTCGCGGATCACGCCACTGCCGTCGGTTTTCGGCGCTTCGAAGACTTTGGTGAACACCTCGTCGGGGATCTGCCCGCGCAGCGGTTCGAGAATCGCCAGTTCGGCGGCATCCGGCAGGCTGCGGGCGGCGAGGGCGGAGTTGGAGAAGAAACTCTGTTGGCGGATATACATATCGCGCATCATCTGCCGGTTGCTCCATTCGAAATCCCACAGCATCACCAGTGCCTGGCGGACGCGGCGGTCCTGGAACATCGGGTTCTGCAGATTGAACACAAAGCCCTGGGCCGATTGCGGCGCTTCTCTGGCCAGGTGCGCCTTTTGCAGGCGACCGTCGCTGAGGGCCGGGCTTTCGTAACCGATGGAGTAGGCGGTGGCGGAGAATTCGCGGTTGTAGTCGTAGGCGCCACCGCGCAGCACCTGACGCGCGACATCGGTATCACCGAAGTACTCGATGCTGAAGTGATCGAAGTTGTACAGCCCGCGGCTGACCGGCAGGTCCTTGCCCCACCAGTCCGGATTGCGTTCGAAGGTGATGCTGCGCCCGGAGTCGACCTTGCCCACCCTGTAGGGGCCGCTGCCCAGTGGCGGCTCGTAACCACCACCGCTGGCGAAATCGCGGGTTTTCCACCAGTGTTCGGGAAACACCGGCAAGGTTGCGATGTCGAGGGGCAGGGTGCGGTTTTCATTGCTTTTGAAGTCGAAACGCACCGTCAGCGGGGATTCCACCTCGACGCCTTTGACGTCGGCGAACTGGGTGCGATAACGCAGGCTGCCCTGGGTCATCAGCAGGTCGAAGGTGTAGCGCACGTCTTCGGCGGTGATCGGCTTGCCGTCGGCGAAGCGAGCCTTGGGGTTGAGGTAGAAACGCAGCGATAACCCGTCATCCGAACGCTCCATCTTCTGCGCCACCAGACCGTACACGGTGTAAGGCTCGTCCTGCGAACGCTGGGCCAGCGGCGAATAGATCAAGCCGTCGATCTGCGTCACGCCGATGCCTTTGTCTATATAAGGCAGGACATGGTCGAAATGCCCGATCTCGATCGCCGAGCGACGCATCGTGCCGCCCTTGGGGGCTTGCGGATTGGTGTAGGCAAAATGACTGAAGCCGGCCGGGTACTTGGGCGGTTCGCCGTAGACGGTCAGCGCGTGTTGCGGTGCGGCGTTCACACCGGCGGCGCCCAGTAACAGGGTCACGGCAGTGAACAACAAAACAGGGAAAGCCAGTCGCATTTTCAGCCTTAGAGCCGGGTGATCGATAACCGCAATTTGTACGCTAGCGGCGCGTCCCTCGCCAGTCGTATCACGTACCCGAAACACGACGGCCCACCAAAAGGCGGGCCGTTGTGCATGAAACTACGCGAATGACTTAGTCCTGACGGCTGGTCACTTCGAGCAAGTGGTAGCCGAACTGGGTTTTGACCGGGCCTTGCACGACGTTGATCGGTGCGCTGAAGACCACGGTGTCGAATTCCTTGACCATCTGGCCCGGACCGAACGAACCCAGGTCACCGCCCTGACGGCTGGACGGGCAAGTGGAGTTGGCTTTGGCAACTTCGGCGAAATCGGCGCCAGCCTCGATTTGGGCTTTGAGTTCGTTGCACTTGTCTTCGCTGGCAACCAGGATGTGACGGGCAGTGGCTTTAGCCATGGAAAAATACTCCTTCTAATGTTCAGTAAAGTGCTCAGCCTACCGGATTCAGGAGGCTATTTCTCCTCAAAGTTCCGCCCGGGTCACAGACCCGCCTTGCGCAGACGTTCGGCATGTTCCACGTACAGGTCAATCGGGTCGATGTCTTTGCGAACCCGACCGACTGTCTGGCTGATGCTGTCCAGGTGGTCCAGCGGATAGTCGGAGCGGATCACCTTGCCCAGATGAGAGCTGAAGCGGCCGACCATGCCGTCGTTTTGCTCGGCCTCGATGGTGAAGTACCTGGCAAAAGCACGGGAGCACCCATTCAGTGGGTCAAGTGCGTTGAGCCCTTCATCGAGGAGGTTGCCCTGCAGGGTTCCGCTCCAGGAATAGTAGCGGACGCCGTTAACCCGCTCGCTGCCCTTGCCGCCCCAGGTCTTCGGCAGTCCTTGAGGGTACTTCTCGTTAAATGCGCTGACGCCTTCGGTGGTCAAGGCATTGAGCGCAGCGATCGCGTTTTGCGGCAGGTGGCGGTCGCCACTCAACAAGGACAGGAAGTCAGCGAACAACGTGGCCACCGTGTCGGCGACCTGTTCCGGCAGCTGTCCAGGCGTCAGCGCCTTGCGCAGGAAATCCGCCAGTTCCGAGCCATGGTTGGGCCCGCTGACCGAGGTCACCGACGCAACGATTTGCGGCGCTATCGCTGCGGCATAGCGGGCGGCCAGCGCTCCCTGGCTGTGCCCGATCAGGTTGACCTTGTCTGCACCGGTCCCTTCCAGCACCCGTTCGATCTGTGCCAGAAGCTGGTCACCTCGCGCCTCATTGGTATGGGTAGCCGACAGGTGTGGGATGAACACTCTGGCGCCGGCGCTCCTGAGGGTTTGCTTGATGTCATGGAACAGTTCGAAAGGGCCGATCCGATCGAAACCAAACAGGCCGTGGACCAACAGGATGGGATGGAGGGTGCTTGCATTCCGTTGCATGTTCATACCTTTTCGCGGGAGTTCGTGATGTGTCCGGGGCTCACTCTAAAGCACTCGGACGTTTGCGCGATGTATGAAAAAGCCGCTGTGAATGGGTGAAAACGGAATAGGGAATGTACGAATATTCGAATCAGCAGGAGGCTCTTTTCGGAATGTCCGGACGTCCTTTAATCGGAGGTAGCGCAGAGTTCTGCAATGACCTACCTCCGGAATGTCATTTGCCTGTCAGCCGCGTGCGGTTCTCAGCTGTTCCGCCGCTGAACGCAACAACGTTTCGGTCCCCTCCCAGCCAAGGCAGCCATCCGTCACCGATACACCGTACTGAAGCGACGGACTCAGCGGCTGGCAGCCTTCGAACAGGTGACTCTCAATCATCATCCCGATCAACGAGCGATCACCTTGCAGACGCTGCTCAAGCACATCGTTGAACACCGCCGGTTGACGTAGCGGGTCTTTGCCGCTGTTGGCGTGGCTGCAATCGACCATGATCCGGGCCGGGATCTTCAGTTTGGTCAGGTCGCTGTTCACCTGGGCGACGCTGTTGCGGTCGTAGTTCGGGCCGCGATGACCGCCGCGCAATACCAGGTGAGTGTCAGGATTGCCGGGCGTCTGGATGATCGCGGGGTGCCCCTGACTGTCGACACCGAAATGCCGATGCGGATGAGCGGCCGAGCGCATGGCGTCACTGGCAACACCGACGCCACCATCGGTGCCGTTCTTGAAGCCGACCGGCATGTTCAGGCCGCTGGCCATTTCCCGGTGGATCTGTGATTCGGTGGTGCGGGCGCCAATGGCGACCCAGCTGAGCAGGTCGTCGAAGTACCCGGCGGCCATCGGTTGCAGCAGTTCGGTGGCAATCGGCAGGCCGAGTCGAAGCATTTCGCACATCAGCTCCCGTGACAGGGTCAGGCCACCGGCCATGTCGTCACTGCCGTCCAGGTGCGGATCGTAGGCCAGGCCTTTCCAGCCGACGGTGGTACGGGGTTTTTCGACGTAGGCGCGCATCACCAGCAGCATTTCATCGCTGACGTCGTCGGCGAGGCGGGCGAGGTGACTGGCGTATTCGAGGGCAGACTGCGGATCGTGAATCGAGCAAGGACCGACGATGACCAGTAAACGGGAGTCTTCACCGTTGAGAATCGCGCGGACCGCATCGCGGTGGGCGGCGACTTGCCGGGTCAGGGCGTTGCTGAGCGGCAGTTGCTGTTTGAGTTGCAATGAGCTCGGCAGGCGCAAGGTCAGCGCTTCATTGGCAGGGCTCAGGGTGGACAGCGGCAAAGCAGAGACGGACGAGTTCATGTTCAGGCTTCCTGGGCGGGCGGCGGGTTCGTTCCCGCGCGCTCGGCCCTACTGGGGTGTTCGACAATTGGCCGGATTGGCTGCGTGTGTGTGCTTGCCACCTGTGGGTGACCGATCGGAGGCGGCAGGCTGTCCCGAGCGGAGGCTGCTAAATCGCCAGGCGGTAAAACTGTCGTGACGGTAATAAGTGGCGTAGTTCATGTCGTGAATCCTCAAAATGTCTGTGTTGTTGCTAAAAAGTGTGGGGGCTGAAAAAACAAAACCCCCGGTCGGGAGGCCGACCGGGGGTTGAGAATTCTCTGGTGGCGACCCGTTTAAAGTGGGCGCCGTGTGGGTATCAGGCGCGCCAGTGGCTAAACCAATACCCAAAATAAAAGCTGACCGGAGCGCAAACGACATTCACCCGGGCAGCCGCAACCGAGCGCGGGGCGCTGGCGGAACGAAGCTGTGAGAGGGCGTTGAACATGGTCTGTCTCCGATGGATGCGCCGAGCTTACTAGAGGCCGGTACACGGATTCAATCAGAAATTGCTATTGGTTGCTGGCGGCGTTTTCTATCGCTTGAGTGCGTCGGCGGTTGTGACACACTCGCCGTTTAAACAAAAACACAACGTCACAAGGACGAACCATGACGACGCTGACCATCGCCGCCGCTCAATCAATCTCCATCGCTGGAGACCTGGCCGCCAATATTGCGTGGCATCAACGCTTCATGCAGGTGGCGGCGGAGCAGGGCGTGCAGTTGCTGGTGTTTCCGGAACTGTCCTTGACCGGGTACGAGCGCGGGCTGGCGGCTGAGCTGGCCATTGCGCCGGAGGATTCGGTGCTGCAACCGTTGCGCGATTTTGCGCAGGAAGTCGGCGTAACGACCGTAGTCGGGATGCCTGTTCGTCTGTCGGAGCATTCGCCGGTGTTGATTGGGGCGCTGGTACTGGGCGCCGATGGTTCACTCGGGGTCTACAGCAAGCAGCATCTGCATCCCGGCGAGGAAGTCGCGTTTGCGCCGGGCACTGGCGGTTCGCCCCTGACCATCGGCGGCGATACGATAGCCTTGGCGGTGTGCGCCGATTTTTCCCACGCCAGTCATGCGGCCGCAGCGGCGCAACAGGGCGCCGACCTGTATGCCGCAGGCGTGCTGATCACCGAAAATGGTTACGCCCCCGATACTGCGTTGTTGCAAGGCTATGCCGTCAAACATTCGATGGCGGTGCTGATGGCCAACCATGGCGGTGCGACGGGGGGGTGGGAGTCGGCGGGACGCAGCGCCATCTGGGCATCGGACGGTTCGCTGATCGCTGCAGCACCTGGCACGGGCAATCTGCTGGTCGTTGCTCGCCGTAATGCTGACAGCTGGACGGGGCGCGTCGTCGCCGTCGCGGAGGCCTGATGGGATTCGAATTACGTCCTGCGACATCGCAAGACCTCGACTTTGCTCGTGAACTGACCTGTAAAACCATGCTCCGCTACTACATTCAGCACGATCTGCTGTGGCAGGACGAGGCTTTTGATGTGGCCTGGGCGGGGCGGGAAAACTGGCTGATCGTCCGTGATGATGTACGGCTGGGTTATGTAAGCCTGAGTCGGGATGCAAGGGCCTTGTATATCCGTGAGTTACACGTGCTCGAAGCGTTCCGGGGGCAGGGCGCCGGTTCCTGGGCGATCGATCAGGTATTGGCAATGGCGTGCAAGGAACGACGCCCGGCATTGCGCCTGACGGTTTTTGAAAATAATCCGGCGAAAGCGTTATACGAGCGAAAGGGCCTGGCAGTGGTCGGCAAAGACGAGTGTTTCCTGAGAATGCAGCGCGATATCGATGCCTCGCATCGCTGAAACACGCATGAGACAAGCCTTTCAAGATGTATTGAAACTTTTTATATGACGCTTGCCGCTAGGTCTGCCAGTTGCTTTTTGCTAAGGTGTCGGCAACTCAATAAGACCATATCGCGAGGTGTCTGCTTGATTAGGGTGCTAGTAGTCGATGACCATGATCTCGTTCGTACAGGCATTACACGAATGCTGGCTGACATCGATGGCCTGCAAGTAGTCGGCCAGGCTGAGTCCGGGGAAGAATCCCTGCTCAAGGCGCGTGAGTTGAAACCCGATGTGGTGCTGATGGACGTCAAGATGCCGGGTATCGGCGGTCTTGAAGCCACGCGCAAATTGTTGCGCAGTCATCCGGATATCAAGGTCGTCGCGGTCACCGTGTGCGAGGAAGATCCGTTTCCTACACGTTTGTTGCAGGCCGGGGCCGCGGGCTACCTGACCAAAGGCGCCGGGTTGCCGGAAATGGTCCAGGCCATCCGCCTGGTGTTTGCCGGGCAACGCTACATCAGCCCGCAGATTGCCCAGCAACTGGCGATCAAATCCTTTCAGCCGACCAACGATTCGCCCTTCGACGCACTGTCGGAGCGGGAAATCCAGATCGCGCTGATGATTGTCGGCTGCCAGAAGGTCCAGATCATTTCCGACAAACTGTGCCTGTCGCCCAAAACCGTGAACACCTACCGTTACCGAATTTTCGAAAAGCTTTCGATCAGCAGCGATGTCGAATTGACGCTGTTGGCAGTTCGTCACGGCATGGTTGATGCCAGCCTCTGAAAATGACTGACACCTTCGATCCGAGTGCTTTCCTGTCGACGGTCAGCGGACGCCCCGGCGTCTATCGCATGTTCGACAGCGAGGCGCGCCTGCTTTACGTCGGCAAGGCCAAGAATCTCAAGAATCGTCTGTCGAGTTACTTCCGCAAGTCCGGCCTCGCGCCCAAGACCGCTGCGCTGGTGGCGCGTATCGCCCAGGTCGAAACGACGATCACGGCCAACGAAACCGAAGCCTTGCTGCTTGAGCAGACGCTGATCAAGGAATGGCGCCCGCCCTACAACATTCTGCTGCGCGACGACAAATCCTACCCGTACGTGTTTCTTTCCGACGGTCAGTTCCCGCGCCTGAGCATTCATCGTGGGGCGAAAAAGGCCAAGGGCAAATATTTCGGCCCTTATCCCAGCGCCGGGGCGATTCGCGAAAGCCTGAGCCTGCTGCAAAAAACCTTTTTCGTTCGCCAGTGCGAAGACAGCTACTACAAGAACCGCACACGCCCATGCCTGCAATACCAGATCAAACGCTGCAAGGCGCCGTGCGTGGGGCTGGTGGAGCCCGAGGTTTACGCCGAGGACGTTCGTCACTCGGTGATGTTCCTCGAAGGGCGCAGCAATGCGCTGACCGATGAATTGTCTGCCGGCATGGAAGAGGCGGCGATCAACCTCGAATTCGAGCGTGCCGCCGAATTCCGCGACCAGATCTCGTTGCTGCGCCGGGTCCAGGATCAACAGAGCATGGAAGGCGGGACCGGTGACGTCGACGTCATCGCCGCGTTCGTCAATCCGGGCGGTGCCTGTGTCCATTTGATCAGCGTGCGCGGCGGACGGGTGCTGGGGAGCAAGAATTTCTTTCCGCAGGTGGGTATTGAGGAAGACGTCTCTGAAGTCATGGCCGCGTTTCTCGGTCAGTACTTCGTCAGCAGCCCCGAACGCGACTTGCCGAGCGAGCTGATCGTCAACGTGGTTCACGAAGACTTCCCGACCCTGATCGCGGCCATCGAAGAGCTGCGCGGTCGTGAGCTGATCATCAGTCACAGGGTTCGTGGCACGCGGGCACGCTGGCAGCAATTGGCCGTGACCAATGCCGAGCAGGCTCTGGGCGCGCGCCTGGCCAACCGCCAACACGTTGCGGCACGTTTCGATGCCCTGGCCGACGTGCTGAAACTGGATGAGCCGCCGCAGCGCCTCGAGTGCTACGACATCAGTCACTCCAGCGGCGAAGCGACCGTGGCGTCCTGCGTGGTGTTCGGCCCCGAAGGCCCGATCAAGTCCGATTACCGGCGCTACAACATTGAAGGCGTCACGCCCGGCGATGACTACGCCGCGATGCACCAGGCCCTGACCCGACGCTTCAGCAAACTGAAGGACGGGGAGGGCAAGTTGCCGGACATTCTGCTGGTGGACGGCGGCAAGGGGCAGTTGTCCATGGCGCGCGATGTGCTCAATGAGCTGGCGGTGCCCGACCTGATTCTGCTGGGCGTGGCCAAGGGGGCGACGCGCAAGGCCGGTTTCGAAACCTTGTACCTCAATGACGCCGCCCACGAATTTACCTTGCGTGGCGATTCTCCGGCACTACATTTGATCCAGCAGATCCGCGATGAAGCCCACCGATTTGCAATTACCGGACACCGTGCCCGCCGTGGCAAAACGCGCCGTACGTCTACGCTTGAGGGTGTAGCCGGGGTGGGTCCGACCCGTCGGCGCGATTTGTTGAAACATTTTGGTGGATTGCAGGAGCTGTCTCGTGCCAGCATCGAAGAGATCGCCAAAGCACCCGGGATCAGTAAAAAGCTCGCAGAGTTGATTTATGCAAATCTGCACAGCGAGTAGAATGCCCCCTCACCTCGTAGCCAGTTGTGCCGATGAATATCCCTAATCTGATTACCGTTCTACGCGTCCTGCTTATCCCGATCTTCATTTTACTGTTCTACCTGCCTTACCAATGGAGCTACCTGGCGTCCGCTTCGGTCTTCGCGTTTGCCGCCGCCACAGACTGGCTGGACGGATACCTGGCTCGTCGTCTGGAGCAAAGTACGCCGTTCGGGGCATTCCTCGATCCGGTGGCCGACAAGCTGATGGTCGCCGTGGCGTTGGTGCTGCTGGTGCAGGAACACGGTAATTTGTGGCTCACGCTGCCGGCTGCCGTGATCATTGGTCGCGAGATCGTGGTATCGGCACTGCGCGAGTGGATGGCCGAGCTCGGCGCTCGCGCTCACGTCGCCGTGTCGAACCTGGGCAAATGGAAAACCGCCGCGCAGATGTTGGCGCTGGTGATCCTGCTGGCCAATCCGTCGGACTTCACGTTCTGGGTCCTGGTGGGTTACGCCTTGCTGATGATCTCTGCGGGCCTGACATTGTGGTCCATGGTTCAATACCTGCGGGCTGCCTGGCCGCATCTGAAGACCGATGTGGAAAAATAAATAAAACTTTTTTGAATCAAGGGGTTGACGGAGCTTCTGGATTCTATAAAATGCGCACCACCAAGACGCGGGAATAGCTCAGTTGGTAGAGCACGACCTTGCCAAGGTCGGGGTCGCGAGTTCGAGTCTCGTTTCCCGCTCCAAATACAAAAAAAGCGCCACTCAATGAGTGGCGCTTTTTTTTGTGCGCGATTTGTCATTTCATCTTCGAAAAAGAGGCTCAGGCCTCTTTTTTTGTGCCTGTTTTTCGGTGTCGGCACCGACGCGAAGGGCAGTTTGAATTCGGCATGCAACGGTCGGTTGCTCATTACGCGGCGCGGGTGATGGTTATATGGACAAAGGAAAGTTGACGCCAGAATAGTGGCCATTTAGTATCGCGCCGCTATTTTGCCATCACCCGCCGTATCGAGGGATCGAACATGTACCCACCCGCCCTCGTGGCGAGGTTGTGCCTGGCTTTGCTGTGCCTTTCTCCACTGAATACTACCCTTGCTGCCCCGACACCCGGTGAAACCGACCTAATCCGCGAGCGTCAAGATCGCTTGCTGGACGAGCAGCGTCGTCGTCTTGAAGAACTCAAGGATTTGCCCGGCAAGGAAGCCACGCCTGCGCAACAAGCGGCGCCTGCCGATACCCGTTGCTTCCCCATCAAGAACATTGAGCTCAAAGGTGCCGACAGCCTTTCCGCCGGTCAGCGCGAGCACTTGCTCAAGCCTTACATGGGCCAATGCCTGGGTGTCGCTCAACTCAATCAATTGCTGAAAGTCATCACCGACCACTACATCGAAAAAGGCCTGGTCACCAGCCGCGCCTACTTGCCGCAGCAGGATTTGTCCGGCGGGCATTTGAAGGTGCTGGTCGTAGAGGGGCGGCTCGAAGGTATGCAAGGCGCGCAGGGCAGCCAGCTGTCAGAGCGCGAGCTGGCCATGGCTTTTCCTGGCAAGACCGGTGATCTGCTCAACTTGCGGGAAATCGAACAGCTGTTAGACCAGATCAATCGATTGCCGTCGAACCAGGCCAAGATGGAACTGGCCCCCGGACAGAAGGTGGGCGGCAGTGAAGTACTGGTCACGAACACGCCGCAAAAACCCTGGCGCGTCGGGTTGTCGCGCAGTAATGACGGCCAGAAAAGTACCGGCGAACAACAGTGGGGTACTTCGTTTGAATGGGACAGCCCCCTGGGATTGGCCGATCAACTGATGCTGCGCGGCGGCCATGACGCAATCAGCGATCATCAGAAAACCTCGAACAATGCCTTGCTTTATTACAACCTGCCGTTCGGCTGGTGGAACCTCAGCTATGCCTACAGCCAGAGTGAGTACCGCTCTGTGGCCCAGGCCAGCGGGTTTGACTTCAAGCAGACCGGCGACAGCCAGAATCATCAGCTGCGCCTGGAACGGGTGATCCACCGCGACTCGGTGAGCAAGACGTCCCTCAACACCGGCCTGGCCTATCTGCGCACGAACAACTTTATCGAAGACAGCAAACTGGCAGTCAGCAGCAATCGGCTGAGTGAGGCGCAGTTTGGGATAAACCATGGCCGGCGCATCGGCAGTGCGTTCGTCAACGTCGATCTGGGTATGCAGAACGGCATCGGCGCATTCGACGCTCAGCGTGAGAACCAGCGTCGCGATGCTTTCGGCAACCTCACACCTGACGCCCGCTACCGCAAATACACCGCGACTATCAGTTACCTGCAACCCTTCAAACTGTGGGATGAATCCTTGGTGTTCAGCAGCCTGATCACCGGCCAGCGCAGTGAAGACGTGCTGTTCAGCCCTCAACGCATGAGCCTCGGTAGCCAGTCCTCGATCCGTGGTTACAAGGACCAGACCCTGACCGGCGACAGCGGCGGTTACTGGCGTAACGACCTGCGCTGGAGCCGCCCGGTGACGTGGGCCTGGCTGCGTCCGCTGCTCACGGAATATGGAACCGGCCTGGGTTATGACGTCGGTGTGATCCGTAACGATCGCTACAACGCGGAGCAGCACGGTCGGATGTCGAGCAACTCCCTGGAGCTTTTCGCCCGGGGCCAGCACCTGGCCGCCAGCGTCACTTTCGCCCACTCCCTTGAGCGGCCAGAAGCGCTGAGCGAGCGTGAAGCACCGATCTACTTCCGTCTGGATTTCTTTCTTTAACTCTGCTGTTTACCTGAGATACACGACATGGACGTTCGCCAACTCGCCTTTTTGGCCCGCCAGCCTTCGGCTGCCCTGCAATCGCGTGAGTCGTTCTGTGGGCTGCCCAAGCGTGGGTTGGCGTTCATCCTCGCCAACGCGATGTTCTGGCAACCGATGCTGGCCCAGGCTGACGGCATCGTCGTGAATGGCAGTGCGACCACGGTGGGGCAGGCGGCCAACGGCGTCCCTGTGGTGAACATTGCCACGCCCAATGGCACCGGCCTGTCCCATAACCAGTTCAGCGACTTCAACGTCGGACAGCAGGGCGTGATCCTCAACAACGCCACGAACAATCTGCAGAGCACCCAGTTGGGTGGTTACATCATCGGCAACAGCAACCTCAACGGTCGCGCGGCCACCGTCATCCTCAACGAGGTCAATGGCGGCAGCCCCAGCCAGCTCAGGGGCTACACCGAAGTAGCCGGGCAGGGTGCCCACGTCATCCTCGCCAACCCTCACGGCATCAGCTGTGATGGTTGCGGCTTTATCAATACGCCCAAAGTCACGCTCAGTACCGGACGGCCCATTCTTGAAAACGGTCGACTCGCCCGCTACGACGTGGAGGGCGGTGCGATCGCCATTGAAGGTCGCGGCCTCAATGCGAGCAACGTCAGCCAGTTTGAATTGATCACGCGCAGCGCCAGGATCAACGCTGAGTTACATGCGCAGCAATTGGCAATTGTCACCGGTCGCAACGAAGTCGATGCGGGCACGCTGGCGGCGAAGGCCAAGGCACCAGCCGCCGGTTCGGCACCGCAACTGGCCATCGACTCTTCGGCCCTGGGCGGCATGTACGCCGGGGCTATCAAACTGGTGGGCACCGAGTCCGGGGTCGGGGTGAAACTCGCTGGCGATGTGGCCGCCAGCGCGGGTGATCTGCAGATTGATGCCAACGGCAAACTGACCCTGGCCCGTGCAGAAGCCACCCAGGGCGACGTCAAGCTCAATGCCCGAGAAGTCGCACTCACCAATACCGTTTATGCCGCCCGGGACGCGAAAGTCGTCGCGGCGGGAAGTCTCGACATCGACAGCAGCCTGACCGCCGCCCGTAACGTGCACGTCGAAGGTCAGCAGATCACTAATCGCGGCAATCTCAATGCCGGCCTCAAGGCAGACGGCAGCGTCAACCGCGCCAGTCACCTGCAAATTCAGGGCGGCAGCCTGAGTAATCAGGGCAAGGTCAACGCCCAGGGCACGCTGGCGACGGACCTGCAACAACTCGATAACCGCAACGCCGAGCTCGTCGCCGACGGCACCGCGACCCTCAAGGCCGGCGTGCTGGATAACCGTGGCGGCAAGGTGATCGGCCAGCAAGTGCTGAGTCTGGAAGGTGGCAGGCTGGATAACCGTGGCGGCACTTTCGCCAGCAATCAGGCGCTGTCGGTGACTGTCAGCGATACGGTGGACAACCGCGATAAAGGACTGATCCTCAGTAAGGCCGAGGGCTTGACCCTGAACGCGAAGAACCTGGATAACCGCGCCGGCACTCTGCAGGCCAACACCGGCGAACTGAAGGCAACGGCGACCCAGGTGCTCGACAACCGCGACGGCAAGGTATTGACCGGTGCGGGCGCCATGACGCTGGTCGCCGATGATCTGCGCAACCAGCAAGGCAAGCTCAATGCACAGGGCGGCAAGCTCAAGACCAGCAGCGCCACCTTTGACAACACTCAGGGCGACGCGCGTGCCGAGAATGTTGAAGTCACCAGCACGACGCGCCTTACCAACGATCGAGGTCACCTGGTTGCCACCACCGGCAATCTGGAGCTCAAGCGCGGAGAAATCCTCAATAACGCAGGTGAACTCAGCGCCGGACAACAGTTGACGGTCGATGCCGGCAGCTTGAAGAACTATCAAGGCAATCTGAGCGGCAAGAACATCGGTCTGACGTTGAACGGTGCGCTGGATAACGGCAATGGTCTGATCGAGGCTGGTGAAACGCTTGGCATCGATGCCGGCAGGCTGACTAACCTCAATGGCAAATTGCGCGCATTGGGGACCCAAGGTAAAAGCCGGTTCAAGATTGGCGGCCAGTTCAATAACGACAATGGCCTGGTGGAAGTCGGCAATGATCGGTTTGCCCTCGACAGTGCAAGCCTGAGCAACCAGCAAGGCACCGTCCGCCACCTAGGCACGAACGGGTTTGACCTGTCACTGGCGGATACCGGCGCCGCCGGGGGCAGCTTCATCACCAACAGCCAACTCAACCTGGACCTGGCCGACTGGAGCAACACCAGCCTGATCCAGGCACAAAAACTCGCCCTCAAGGTCGGCACCTTTACCCAGACAGCCAGCGGCAAACTGATTTCCGTCGACGGCGTCGAGGCCAGCGGGAGCAATTGGATCAACGACGGCAGCCTGGAAACCCAGGGTGACCTGAAGCTGATCCTGAGCGGCACTTATCGGGGCAACGGCATCCTCAAGAGCCAGGGCAAAATGACCCTCGCCGCTGCCAGTGCCGATCTGGGCCAGGACGCGCAAATACGCAGTGGCGGCAAGGCCGACTTTAACCTCGGCAGCCAACTGCTGAACCAGGGCAGCCTGACTGCCACCGGTGACCTGCTGTTGAAGGTGGCCAGCCTGACCAACCGCGGCACTCTGGGTGCAGGCAGCGCCTTGCGTATTGAAACGCCGACGCTGGTCAACGAGGGCGGGCTGATTTTCAGCGGCGCCGACATGGCCCTCCAGGCCAACAGCGTGACCAACAACAAAGGCGATATCTACAGCCTGGGTCGACTGGACATCGCTGATGAAAACAATCGTCCTGCGAGCTTGATCGAGAACATCTCAGGCACCATCGAAAGCGCCCATGGCATGCAGTTGCTGGCAAACCGCCTGATCAACCGCAAGGAAAAATTCGCTTTTATCCCGGCGCTAACCTCGGGTCAGCTCACCCTGGCCTTTACCGACAATTGCAAGGGCAAACATTGCGAGGCTTATTACAGCGTCACTGAAACCTATGGCACAAAAGTCACTGAAGACTCGGCGCGGGCCAATCTGATTTCCGGTGCGGAACTCAAATTCACCGGCGGCAGTTTTGACAACCACTTCAGCAGTGTCTCGGCGGGTGGCGATATCACCCTCGACAGTCAGACCCTGAATAACCTTGGCGCCGGGGGCGGCGAGCAACGTTACGCGGCCTACGTGATTTACACCAAGGACGAGGACTCCTACTACACCTTCTACGACAACATTGCGAAGTACAACGCCTATAACGACCCGGCATCCGCCAGCTACAACCCGGCAGCGATGCCGTTTTCCTCCATCGCGCTGGGTAGTGTCACAGGTTCCAGCACAACCCAGACCTCCGGGGCGGTCGATGCCTCATTGGCCATCATTCAGAGCGCCGGCAAGGTCAATGCCACCGGCACTCAACAGGTGGTGAATGGCTCTATCCGCCCAGGCGAATCGATCACCGCTGGCGCCAATCGAGTCGCCGCGACCGCGGTCGATACGTCCACCCAGACCCTGGCGCAGTTCAATGCGCAACTGACTCCAGACCTGCGTCAGCAGGCGGTTAACCCATTGTCCCTGCCGGGCTTCAGCCTGCCCACAGGGCAAAAGGGTCTGTTCCAGTTCAACAGCAATCCGCAGCACAAGTACCTGATCGAAACCAATCCGGCGTTTGCCAGCCTCAATGGCTTCATCAACTCCGACTACTTGCTCAGCCGCATCGGCGTCACCAGCGACCAGACCCAACGTCGCCTCGGTGATGGCCTCTATGAACAGCGCCTTATTCGTGAGGCGGTGATCGCGCGCACCGGCCAACGTTTCATTGCCGGCCTGAACAGCGACGAAGCGATGTTCCGCTATTTGATGGACAACGCCATCGCCAGCAAAACCACCCTGAACCTGTCTCCCGGCATTGCCTTGAGTTCGGCCCAGGTGGCGGCCCTGACCCATGACATCGTATGGATGGAGGAACAGGAGGTTCGCGGCGAAAAGGTCCTGGTGCCGGTTCTGTACCTGGCCCAGGCGAACAATCGCCTGGCACCCAACGGGGCGTTGATCCAGGGCAGTGACGTGACACTGATTTCCGGCGGCACCCTGGCGAACCAGGGCACGCTGCGTGCCAGCGCCAACCTGCAAGCCAGCGGCCAGAACATCAGCAACAACGGGTTGATGGAAGCCAACGAGCGCCTGTCGCTACTCGCGACCGACAGCATTCGCAACGCTCAGGGCGGAATCCTCAAGGGCAAGGATGTCAGTCTGGTCGCCACTCAGGGCGACATCATCAACGAGCGCTCGCGAACCAGCACAGATACCCGGTACGCAGGCGGCACTCAGCACAACGATTACCTCAATAGCGCTGCGCGGATCGAAGCCGACAATACCCTGTCCCTGACCGCCGGCAACGACATCCGCAACAGCGGCAGCGTGTTGCAAGCAGGTGGCAACGCAACACTCAAGGCCGGGCGCGACCTGGACATTGTCTCGACCGAGCAAGTCAACAGCAGTGAAGGCCGACACAAGAAGACCAGTTGGAGCCAGAGCCAAACCACGCAATACGGCAGCCAGGTGTCAGTCGGCGGCAACCTCACTGCGACCGCTGGCCAGGACATCAAGGTGGTCGCCAGTACGGTGGCCGCGCAGAAGGATCTTTCGCTCGACGCCGGGCGAGACGTGGCCATCGAATCGGCCGCGAATGAAAGTCATAACAGCTCCAGGAGCAAGAAAGTCCAAAGCAGCAAAGACCAGGTGCGCCAGCAATCCTCCACCGTGCAGGCGGGCGCAAATCTGTCGATCAAGGCCGGCCAGGATCTGACGCTGGTGGCCAGTAATGTGAAGGCCACACAAAACGTCGCGCTGGATGCGGCGGGCGATATCAACGTGCTCTCCGCCAAGGATGAAAGTGCTTCGTTCTATTCGAAGAAGAGCAAAGGCTCCTTCGGTCGCAGCAAGAGCAAACAGAGCGAAAGCTATGACAGCACCAACATCGCGTCGGTGGTGGAAGCGGGTCAGAACCTGACCCTCAACACCACTCGAAAAGCCGATGGCAGCATGAGCATCAACGGTGGTCGCGATGTCACCGTGATTGGTAGCCAACTCAAGGCCGGTGAAGACCTGATGATCGGCGCCACTGGCGATGTGGCCATATTGTCTGGCGTTGAGGAGCATGGCTCGTACAGCAAGAAAACCAAATCCGGCTTCATGGGCCTGTCCAAGAGTGGCAAGAGTCAGCTGACGACCACGGCGACACAAGTCGGCAGCCAGCTTGAGGCGGGCAACGATGTGGTGGTGGCCGCCGGCAATGACATCCGGCTCCGTGCCAGTAAAGCCAGTGCCGGCAACGATGTTGAAATGCGGGCCGGACTGGTCAACGACACGGGCGATATCAACCTGGTCTCGGCCAACGACACGGCCTATAGCCGCAGCGAGCAGTACAAGAAAAAGGTCGGGCTCTCTACTTCGGACGGGTTCCTCTCCGTTTCCTCGGCCAAGGAGTCGGGGCGTCAGGCACAAAGCAGCACCAGTGTCGGCAGCCATGTGTCTGCGGATCGCGATGCAACCTTGAAGGCTGAACGCGATATCAATGTGGTGGGCAGCGGCATTAGCGCGGGGCGTAACGTCAGCCTGGATGCCGGGCGTGACGTCAATGTGGTCGCGGCGCAGAACACCACGGCTGAGCAGGACTGGTCGAAGAACAAGCAGGTCGGCATTGGGGTCTCCAGCGATGCCAACGGCGTCAGCTTCTTCGCCGGAGCCGACAGCAACAAAGCAAAAAACCGCGTCGAACAGCAGACGGCCGCCGCCAGCCAGATCAGCGCCGGGCAAGACCTGACGGTCAAGGCCGTGCGCGATATCAACCAGATCGGCTCCGACCTGAAGGCCGACAACGACATCAACCTGACCGCCGGCCGTGATATCCGGATCGACGCCGCGCGGGAAACCCTGTTGACCGAGCAGCAGCGCGAAGCCGAGCGCAATGGTCTGACGGCCACCCTCAACCACAACTACGGCAAGACCAAGGATGCCGTGAATGGGGTCGGAAAAGGCGAGAACGGCGTCAGCCAAGGCTCCAGTGTCCTTAAGGGAGTCGATGCGATTGGCCAGTTCCTATCGGGGCCGACGGGCGACGCCAAGTTCGGTAACAGCAAGCAAAGCAACAGCCAGCAGGTTGTCGAGCAGACCAACAGGTCCTCGACCCTCAATGCCGGCCACGACCTCAACCTGAATGCCAACAATGATGTCGTGGTCAAGGGCAGCCGGCTGGATGCCGGGCGCGACATCAACGTCAAAGGCCGTGATGTGACCTTCGATGTTGCCAAGGGCGGTGTCAGTGAGGAAACCCAAAACACCGAGAGCTGGAGCGGCATCCACGGCGGCACCAGTGGCGGCATCAAGATTGGTGTCGGTGGCAGCTACGGCACTGCCAGTGGCGACAGCGCCCAAGGATCGGCAACGGTCACGCAACTGGGCGCCGGACGCGATATCAACCTCAAGGCCAGCAACGACCTGAACCTGATCGGCACCCAGGTCAAGGCAGACCGTGATATCGATCTGAATGCCGGCAACGAACTGAACATCCGCTCGGCGCAGAACGACAGCAATGTTGAAAACAACCGCCACAACGGCGGCGGCGAAGCCGGCCTCACCTTCGGCTCCCAGGGGGTAGGCGTTTATGTCAGCGTCAGCCTCGGCAAGGGCAATCTGGAACGCGAAGGCGAACGTCAACAAGAGGCGTACCTCTACGCCGGTAACCGCCTGGGCTTCACCAGTGGCCAGGACACCAACATCGCGGGCGCTACTCTGCGGGGCGATGAAGTGGTCGGTCGTGTTGGCGGCGACCTCAATGTTTCCTCGGTAGCCGATACCGGCAAGGTCAAGGGCAAAGAGTTCGACATCAGTGCCACCGGCTCCTTCGTCGGTGTCAGTGGCTCGGTCGGTTACGGCCAGACCACCGGCAAGACCAACTGGGTTGAAGAACAAACCAGCATCACCGGCAAAAGCAAAGTCGATATCCGCACCGAAAACCACACCCAGATCGACGGGGCGGTGATTGCTGCCGACAACGGCAACCTGAAGCTGGACACCGGCACGTTGGGCTTCAGCGACATCGCCGGGAAGGATAAAGAGCACGGTTACTACTTGAACGTCGGCGGCACCTACGGCAGTGGCGGCACCGTGCAGGACGGCAGCCAAGTAGGGAAAGGCAAGGAAGGCAAGACGGGCTGGAGCGTTGAAGGCTGGAACTACGAGAAAGATCGCGAGCAAATCGTGCGGGCCACCGTCGGCGCAGGCCAGATCGTGGTGCGCAATGACGCGCAGACCGGCGCTGACTCCACGGCTGGGCTGAACCGTGATGTGAGCAAATCGTATGAGATCACCAAGGATGAAGAAGAGCGTACCGATCTGTATGCCAGTGATTCTTCCATTAACGCGGTACTGCACCCTGTTGTAACCGTGCAGCAATGGACCGAAGCGTTCCTCAACTATAACCAGACCGCACTGGCCAACTTCAACAGAGCCGCTTCGGCGCTGAACGTCGTGGTCAATCGCGTGGACAACATTCTGGGCCGTCCCATGGATGCCCGCGCTCAAGCTACGGCAGGCAAGGACCTGGCCGAAAGTACTCTGGAAGCGCTTCTCCTGTCAGGCAAGAGCCGTAAAGAGGCCATGGCGATGATGGGCGATCCTGCGTTCATCGACGGTGTTCTTGCCAATTTGGCCAGGATGAATGGGATCGAACCTAAGGTTATCAAGGATATTCAGGATGTTGTTGCGTCGGATAAATACATTCCAAATCCAGGCGAAGTGACCTTGGAGACGACGACGGTGACTGAGCCTGAGCTTAAAGCTCTTCAAAAGCTTAATCGTCAGTTGTCCGCGGTCCAGGCCTATATCGATGAGCATCCTGGGAGCCAGGAGGCCGTAGGGTATGTAATGGCCGTCGCTCAAGGGCCGAAAGGTGTCGCTCAATTTGTTGTGATGCAGGCGCTTGCCGGGACGGAAACCGGTCAAACGATTTCGAAGAACATAGGTAAGCTGCAGGCTGACATCAGTCGAATGGTGGCGGAGGGGCTTGAGGAGAGGCCTCTTGATTCTAAGGAGGCGGACGATCGTTTTCTGATTGGTGGCGGTGAGCTGATTACCAGCATCTTCACAGGAGTGCTGCCAGGGAAGGTGCCGGGGAAAGGTAATTCACATATCACTGTGGCGGGTGGTAAAGATCAGGTTCCAAAAGGCCCAGCGGGAACGCCAGCAACGAAGGGGCCTTGCTGCTTTGCAGCGGGTACGAAAGTTTCTACACCGCAAGGCGATCGCGCTATTGAGTCGCTCAAGGTGGGAGATGTTGTCTGGAGCAAGCCTGAGAAAGGGGGCAAGCCGTTCGCTGCTGCCATTCTGGCAACACATCAGCGTTCGGATCAGCCGATCTACCGCCTCAAGCTCAAAAATGTTCGTGGCACCGACGCAGCTGAAGGCGAAACCCTGCTGGTTACGCCGAGCCACCCCTTCTACGTACCGGCCAAACGTGACTTCATTCCCGTCATCGATCTGAAGCCGGGCGACTTGCTGCAGTCACTGGCTGATGGCGACACGGAAAACACCTCGTCCGAAGTCGAATCGCTTGAGCTGTACCTGCCCGAGGGCAAAACATACAATCTGACGGTCGATGTGGGGCATACGTTCTACGTCGGCGAGCTCAAGACCTGGGTACACAATACTGGGCCTTGTGATTTGCCTCCTGATTATTTTAAGGGGGGGACAAAGGGCACAGCGGATCTAAATGCACAAGCTTCACTGTCTGTAAGTAAAGTTACTGCTCCGATTGATTTCGATGGTCACATAATCAAAGCTGAAGTAAAGCCTAACGGGAATGTCGTAGGTGGACATTCTACAGCGACCGGGGATGTTAGAGTGGTCCCTGGAACAGCCTCGTCGCCCAATGCGCAGGGTGTTTATACGGCTAGAATCCAGGTGGCGGATCCCGCAAATCCAGGGCAGTTTTTGGCTAAAACGAACAATGGCGGTTTCTCCACAATGTTCCCCGACTCATGGACTGCGGATCGCATAAAAGTTGAAGTTGATGGAGCATTCAAGAATAAAACTGTAGTAGGTAATAAATGGTCTGGCACCACTTCCAGCGGTGTGCGGGTCGAAGGTTATTTGACTCCCAATACAACTGTCTATCCAAAGCTTTAGGGGGCTTAGTGAAACTATATTTCTCATGGGAAGACTCAGGTGGTGGGCTTTCCCCATATTGCAGGTCTAGCATCCTCAATGAAGATGGAGTCAGCCTGCTCGCTTGCTTGTTAAATGATGATGGCGGAATTTGTTTTCTGGATACTACGCCGTGGCTGAAAGAGGGTTTGACTCGGATAAGCAATGTCAGGAGTTCGAACATACCTTGTGCAGACTGGAGTAGGGATGCTTGGGGCGCTGAGCTGACAAAAGCGCAGGTTAAAATATATTCCCTCTATGATGAAAATTATATCGAGCTGCTAGATATAGAGTCGTTTGAAGTGGCTTTGCTGGCGTGGATTAATTTTATTCAAATGCCCTCGGAACCAGGTGTGGTAACGGAAGTCAATTTGTAAGAGTTAAAAAATGCAATGATTCAAGAAAGCTTTGGTAGGTGTTAGGTTGTAATGTGCTTGCCGGCGTTGAGAGTTATGATTAATTAAAAAAACAAATAGACCCATCAGCAAACGCTAACTCCTTTGGAGGTGACGCCAATACTGATGAGTGGCAAGCCTCAATTGTCGTTCTTCCGGTGCGTATGGTGTCGATTGTAAAACATGATCGTGCTCAAATTGTCATAGTTCAGCCACGCGGGGAAACGGGGACAGACCACGTTTTTGTGATGCCATGGATAATTGGGATAGACCACATTTTCTAAAGCATATTTTGATTGGCCGAAATGAAAGAAAATAGGAAGAAATTATGTTTTTTCTTAGGTCGAATAAACTTTCGAGTTAAATGGGGGCGGATCACGTTTTCATGAGGATGAAGTAGCTCTTCTTCGATTTAATCGTGGTCTGTCCCCGATTAGTTTTTTGATTCTGGCCTGACACGAGGTCAAACCATGACGATTGTGGTGCGAGGGGAGGAAGTTTGTTCTTTCTGCAAAAGTAACCTGACTGCAGCAGCCGACCGTGCCGGATTAAATGGCCTTAAGGTCGTTGATACAGTTAAAGGTAGAGTCTACGAATGGGTGCGCGGATCAGGGTGGAAAGAATGATTGATAGCGAAAATGATGAAAAAGTTGTGTTGGAGTTATGTGCGCTAGATAACTCAATGCGCCCGCCTGCACAAATCACAGAAGCACCAGCTTGGGAAAGAGTTAGCGTAGCACTTGAAAATGCATTTAAGAATGGTGGGTTCGTCTACTTGAGGGTGCTCGGGAAAAGCCATTCCTTTATAAATGAGCTATGTATGAAGTCTCTGCCGGGACAATATAGATTGGTTGTATTGATGAAATCACTTGACCCTAAAACGGAGCTTTTAGAGTGGTGGGAGGAGGGGGATTCGCCATTTCGAGGGTTCGTTCGCTTTGGTGACGACGACTGGGATGCACGTACGGTATGTTCTGACCTTGCTGTTGCACAGGCTACGTTCAAGGAATTGTTTGACTATGGTGATATGCCTACAGGATTACTGCAAATGCGCTCACAGTGGGATCCGAAACCTTAGTCTTTCATACTCGCTTATGTCTCTTGCTTAGATGTGAGAAAAACGCTCGAAGTAATACGAGGCAGGCGACAATGTTGAGGTAAATGGGGGGCACGCTTTTCATGAGAGTGGAGTGGTGCTCCTTCGATTTAATTGTGGTCTGTCCCCGATTAATTTTTTAGCTAACTACTCTACGCCCAGGGAAGAGGTGCTAGGGTAGTACAAAGCGCAAACTTGGTTTTGTTTGCGCTCGGTATTTTGTTAAATTGTTACTGTTCAACTGTTACCTCTAAAGTTCGTGAGATTCCCGTTTCTGAGTCTATGAATGTGACAAAGATCGGTTCTGTGGTGACCGCCTTTCCCTCGATAATAATCAGTCTGACTTTGTTTTCTGACACAAATTTTGCGACTACATTTGTCGAGTCTGGTGACTTCTTGATGTTGAAGAATCCAGAGCCATCAAGGATGGTGTATTGCTTCTTGGTATCCTTTTTGATTGTTAATTTCCCGTCTGAAGGGAAGTCCGCAATCACGAAGTCAGAGCTGAATATGGCGCACTGTGGTTTCAAGTGATTGTCCGTTATGTCCTTGTGGCGATTTATTGCGCCGGACATCCATATGCTCAGTCTTCTAGCATCCTCAGAGATCGCTTGGGTGTCAGGGGCTAATTTCGATTTAAATTGGCCTTTATCTATGTCGTCTGTGGCATCTCCAATTGCGCCGGAGACTGCTGAATAAGACTCCGCAGCAGTAGGTTGTAGCGTGCTAATAAGTCGGTTTATGGAGTTGGCCAAGCTCCGGACGTTTGCTTTGTATTGATCATCGTACATCTCTGTCAGGCCCAGAACTCTTAAGTAGTCTACTTCAATCGCTTGTTTCTGAACTGCTGTCAGTTTATTGAAATAGTAGGTTCCTACAGCAGGGTCGAGGTCGCGGTAGAAGTTATCCAGGCAGGAAAGGGCTGCGGAACCTCCCATCCATATTTGTTCGCGGGTAGGTTTATAGAGCGCCAGACCTGTTCCATAAAGTGCGCCACCGCCAGCTGCCAGTGCAACAAACTGATGGCCGCTGCTGGCAACAATGGACTTATAGGCCCCCAAACCGAGCACCCCAGCCAGAGCTACCGTAGACCCTGAAGAAAAGTAAGCGGTGCTTTGAGCATTGAACTCGAATGTTTTGCTGAAGTGACATGACTCTGCGCGGCCAGATCCTGGAAGAGGCTCCGGTTCCGTACAGAATCGCTCTGCGACCGGTGTGTAGGGGGAAAACAGAGCGCAGCCGCTGAGAGTCGCGACGCCTATGACTAACACTGATGCATGGGAGATGCGCATCGTGACCTTCCCTGTTCGGATTGGATGTGAGGAGGATGATGGCACAGGGCCGTCATAATTCAAGGATGTAGGTGAGTCCTCTGCGTCCCATGGTTTCGACCCGCCCAAAGCATACTGGTATAGATCTGGTGGAGGCCTGACATGGCGCTATGGTCAGAATTCACTGCCATTAGCGGAGTAAGTTCAGGTCGTCCGCTTCTGGCCGATCAACAACCCACGCTGAGATCACCGAGAAACCAATCTGATTCCGTCACCCGCCCCAAACATCGGCAAGCGCTGCAACATCCAGTTCAGCAACTCCTGAGCCGGAGCGGCCAGCGGTCGGCCGGACTTCACCAGCAGTTTCGCCTCCACGCCCAGAAACAGCGGATGGTCGATCAGTACCGCCGCGAGGCTGCCTTGTTCGATTTCCCGATAGGCAGCAAATTCGCCGAGTAACGAGGTGAAATCTCCGGAGGCCACCAGGCGCTTGAGTGCGGCGAGGGAGTTGCTGACCAGTGCCGGGCGGATTTCGATTTTCTCGGCGTACTCAAGCATCTTGATCGCATGACCAATGCCGAATGTGGGGGGCGTTAGCACCAGTCGGCAGGTGAGTATGTCCTCGACGGTTGCCGTTCCCCCTCGCACTGCCAACGGATGATCAGGGCGAACCAACAGCATCACTGGCTGCGATGACGTCGCGCGGTAATCGATTTGCGAATGCGGCGGCGGATTGTAGGCAAGGCCGATGTGCGCACGGTTTTCGGCGACTTCGTTCAGCACGTCGTCGACGGGAAGAATGTCCAGCCTGACATCGAGCTTGGGGTACTGTTTGCAGAAGGGGGCGAGCACGTTGTCGACCAAGGCATCGACATAGCCCTCACTGATGACGACTCGCACCTGACCTTGCTGCAGGCCCTTGATCGCTTGAAGCTGGTCTTCGAGTTTCTCCTGGTGTGATCGATAACCGCGCCAGAACTCCAGCAAGTGCGCCGCTGCCTCGGTGGGTTGCACGCCGCGAGCCTGGCGCTCGAACAGTTTTGCGCCCAGTTCCTCTTCCAGCAGCTTGATCTGGCGCGTGATAACGGAGGGCGACGTATTGATGCTGTCCGCCGCGCCACGAATCGAGCCGTGGACCAGCACTTCATGAAAATACCGCAGCCGTTGTTGGTTGATCTCGCGCATCCCGGGCCCTCCCGCCAGAAAGTTTGTGTTGCCTGTAGGGCAACGATACACGAACTTAGTTGCTCTTGCTGGGCCTGCGGTGCCGGTGCAACATTCTTTGGCACGAACGCAGACCAACAAGAATAATTGGAGACTCGCATGTCAACCTTACTGACACCGGCAAGCAGTGATGCCGTTTCTGCCCTTTACCGCAAGCTCAATTGGCGGCTGTTGCCACTCCTGTTCATTTGCTACGTCTTTGCGTATCTGGACCGGATCAACGTCGGCTTCGCCAAGCTGCAGATGCAAAATGATCTCGGACTGTCCGATGCGGCCTACGGAGCGGGCGCCGGTATTTTCTTTCTGGGGTACGTGCTGTTTGAGTTGCCGAGCAACCTGATGTTGCCGAAGGTGGGGGCGCGAAAAACCTTCAGCCGCATTCTGGTGTGTTGGGGCATCACATCGGCCTGCATGCTCTTTGTGCGCAACGTGCCGATGTTTTATGCGATGCGTTTTCTGCTGGGTGTATTCGAAGCCGGTTTTGCCCCCGGCATGATCTATTACCTGTCTTGCTGGTACGGCCCGAAGCGCATGGCGCGGGCCATTGCGATCGTGTTTATTGCCGGTCCCATTGGCGGCATTATCGGTGGTCCGCTGTCTGCCTGGCTGATCACCACGTTCGAAGGTGTTGGTGGCCTGGCCGGCTGGCAATGGATGTTTTTGATTGAAGGTCTGCCTTGCGTGTTCCTCGGCATCCTGACCTATTTCGTACTCTCCAACCGGCCCTCGGAGGCCCGATGGCTGAGTGTTGAAGAAAGGACACTGCTGGAGAGTGAACTCGGTACATCGTCGGGGCGAGCCCATTCGTTCCGGGCGGTGTTGCGCGACCCGAAAATCTACATTCTCGCGTCAGCCTATTTCTGCATCATCTTCTCGATCTACGCCATGAGTTTCTGGCTGCCGGCAATCCTCAAGGCCCAGGGCGTCAACGACACCATGCAGCTGGGTTGGTATGCCGCAATTCCCTATGTCGCGGCGGCATGCGGCATGTACTGGATAGGGCGTCGGTCCGACCGGGTCGGCGAACGACGCTACCACTGCGCAGTCCCTGCGGGCATTGGCGCCATCCTGTTGCTCATGTATCCCTTTGCCGACGGCAACCTGATGGCGTCGCTGGTTCTGCTGACCGTGGCGACCGCCATGATGTTCATGGCCTACACCGTGTTATGGGCGATGCCCTCCGAGCACATCAAGGGTGATGCGGCGGCGGGAGGCATCGCCTTGATCAACACCATCGGTCTTTCCGGCGGCTTCTGGGGGCCTGCGGTGATTGGCTGGGCAAAAACGGCAACCGGCAGCGCCAATCTCGGCATCGTCGTTGTGGGTTGCGTCTTCCTGTGTGCAGCGTTCGTGATCCTTGCCACCAAACGGCAACCGCGTGAGCGCCCGGTTTCTGAATTCAGCGCGGGTTGATCAACCGCCTCCCACTTGATCAATCGTGTTCCGAAAGGAACCCTTTTAAAGAGAGAACCCACATGCTTTTACACCTATCGACCTGGGCCGAGATCGGGCAATTCCTTGAACGCAGCCGCACCATCGTGATCCCGATCGGCTCCAATGAACAACACGGTCCGACCGGCCTTTTGGGGACCGACTGGATGTGCCCCGAAATCATTGCGTGCGAAGCGCAGAAGTCGGCAGACATCCTGATTGCGCCGACTTTCAACATCGGCATGGCCCAGCACCATCTTGGATTCCACGGGACCATTTCACTTCGTCCTTCGACGTTCATTGCGGCCATTGGCGACTGGGTGCGTTCGTTGGCCGCCCACGGGTTTGAAAGAATCCTCTTCCTCAATGGCCACGGTGGCAACGTCGCATCGATTGAAGCGGCGTTCTCGGAGCTCTACGCCGAAGCAAGCTTCGCTCGACGCCCTGCGGGGTTCGCGCTGAAGTTGTGTAATTGGTGGGATCTGGAGGGAATCGGTGAGTTGGCGCGGGAGCAGTTTCCTGAGGGGCACGGCATTCATGCCACGCCGTCCGAGATTGCCGTGACCCAATGGGCCTACCCGGATTCCATCAAAACCGCCGGGTACTCGCCGCAGATCGCGCCGTGGGGGCCGATTCGCGAAGCGCTGGATTTCCGCGCACGCCATCCGGATGGCCGCATGGGCTCGGATCCGTCCCTGGCCACCCCGGACAAAGGCCGCGCTCTGGTGATGATGGCAGCGCAGAGCCTGGTGCAGGAAGTCGACGCCTTCAGCCGCGAATCGATACCCGGCTAAACAACCGGATCAACCGTTTTTCAACTTGCCCAGCGCCCGGAAGTTCCGGGCGTTGGCACGTTCTATTCGAGGAAAACCCATGATTGAACATGATGTTTATACCCGCCTGAAAGACCTCGGTATCGAGTTGCCCACCACCGGCGCTCCTGCAGCAGCCTATGTAATGAGTGCGCAGAGTGGCAATGTCGTTTACCTGTCCGGCCATATCGCGAAGCAAGACGGCAAAGTCTGGGCAGGAAAGCTGGGCGAAACGCTGACGACAGAGGAGGGCTATGTGGCCGCACGTTTGACCGCCATCGATCTGTTGGCGACGCTGCAGGCTCATCTTGGCGATCTGAATCGGGTCACGCGGATTGTCAAAGTGCTGAGCCTGGTGAATTCAACGTCCAGTTTCACCGAGCAGCATCTGGTCACGAACGGTGCCTCGGAGCTGCTGGCCGAGGTGTTTGGGGATAAGGGAAAGCACGCGCGCTCGGCATTCGGCGTGGCACAGATTCCGTTGGGCGCCTGTGTCGAAATCGAGATGACCGTGGAAGTCAGTTGAAGGCCGGGTAACAGTAAAACCAATGTGGGGGCGAAGTGATTCGCCCCCACACTTGTTTTTAGCAATCAGAACAGCGTCCACGTGTAGCTGATGATCAGTCGGTTCTCGTTGATATCCGTGCGGTAGTTGGAGCGCGCCACCGCATTGCGCACTCGCACGCCGAGGCCTTTCAAGGGGGCTGCCTGGAAGGTGTAACTGAGGTCGAGGTCACGCTCCCGATCTTTGCCTTCATAGCCCATCCCCGTCTTCACATTGTCGCCGGTGACATAACGTGTGCTGGCTAGCAGGCCAGGCACACCGAGGGCCGCGAAGTCATAGTCATAGCGCAGTTGAAAGGAGCGCTCATGGGTGGAGACGAACTCGTAGGTCGGCAGTTCGTTGCCAAGGGCACTGACATTGAGAAACACGCGAGGAAAGGGGCTGTCGCCGTACATGCTCTGGTAACCGGCATAGAACGTATGACCACCGAGCTTGGCCGATAACAGCGAGAAGAAGGACTGGTTGTCGACCTTGCCCACCAGTTTGCGACCTTCTTCCTGAGCGTCGTAGTAACCAAGATTGGCGCCCAGCACCCAACTGCCCACCGGCACACTGTGTTTCAAACCGAAGAAGTTTTGCTCGTAGATATCTTCCAGTCGGGAATGCCAGGCACTCACGGTGGTGCGGTTACTGTTGAACGCGTAATCGCCGCCCACGTAGTTGAAGGCATCACTCGACACTTGCCGTTGCGGCTTGTTGCCCAGCAACGCCTGGAGTTTGCTCTCGCCGGCTTCATTGCGCAGGGTCGTGGAGGTCAAATGACCGGCTTGCAGCGTCAGGCCGGGGATTTCACTGCTGGTAATGCTCGCACCCTGATAGGCCGGGGGCAGCAAGCGGATGTCGCTGAAGACCAGTGTCGGCAGGTTGGGTTGCAGTTCACCGACCTTCAGCTCGGTTTTGGAAACGCGCATCTTCGCCGCCAACCCGAGACGACCATAATTGTCCGCGGCATGGCCATCGTCCTTGACCGGCAATAACCCCGAGTTGACCCGGTCCGGGCTGCTGTCGAGCTTGATGCCGAATTTGCCGATGGCATCCAGGCCGAATCCTACCGGCCCGGGCGTGTAGCCGGACTTGAAGTTGAGGATGAACCCTTGAGCCCATTCCTGAGCCATCGATTTTTCCGAGCCTCGGATATCGGAGAAGTCTCTGCTGAAAAAATAGTTTCGGGTTTGCAGGGTAGCGGTGGACTGTTCGACGAATCCGCTGTCGGCGGCTTGGGCAAGGTTGGCGCCAGCCCCGGTAAACAGCAGTACACACAGTTTGCCTTTGTCTCTGGTCATAATTTAACTCTTGTTTTTATTAGACATGACTCTCCCGTAGGCCCTCTGTCGGGGCTTGTGCGCGTGCGGGGGAGGTAAGACAGCCGGCAGGATGTGGCGCTCGCAGCCGCTCCGGTGTCGACAGCGATGCTCGCTCCATTGACCAATGGCAGCAAGAGCAACTTTATTCAGAGATCGTTGCTCTGGAGGCAACGATGATGGCAAGGCGTGAAAAGACTGCTTCAGGAAAGTGGGTCAGGACGTTGTAAACGTCGGACCCGCCAGAGCAGCGGGTCCGAAGGGGAGGGCTTAGAGTTTTGGCAACTGGCCGATGCGCCCGAACATCTCGGTCACGATTTGCAAGTCCAGCAGGAACTGGTCGACGGTCTTGAACTCGTTGTCGGTGTGGCCGGTGTATTTGACTTCGGGCCGGGCCAGGCCGAACTGCACGCCGTTGGGCAGTTCATGGACCGAAGTGGCGCCGGCCGAGGTGCCGAATTTGTGTTCCATGCCCAGGTTTTCGCTGGCCACGGCGAGAAGCGCCTTGACCCATTCACCCTCGGGATTGCGGTACATCGGTTCGGCGATCGAGTAATCGAAGGCCACCGCAACCTGGGATTTCTTGCTCCAGGCGTCCAGCTTGTCGGCGATTTCGCGCTTGAGCACTTCCGGGGACTTGCCCTTCGGTACGCGCAGGTTGACCGCGAGTTTGAAGGTGTTTTCATCCATCCCGACAAAGGTCAGGGAGGTGGTCAACGGTCCCATGAACTCATCGGAAAAACCGACCGCCAATTTGCCACCCAGATAATCGAGCCCCCAGTTGTCGGCAGCGTAGCGGGCCGCGTCGGTGATGTGGTTGTGCTTGAGGGCGACCTTGCCGTCGAGGCTGTTGATGAACACCAGCATTCTCGCCACCGGGTTGATTCCGGACTCGGGCTCAGAGGAGTGGGCGGAAACGCCGGTGACTGTCAGCGTGACGTCTTTGCCGACAACCTTGGCCGTCACCTCGAAATCGCCGCCATTGCGCTTGGCGTATTCGGTGCCGGCCTTTTGCAGGCTGGCGGCCAGTTCGGCGGGTTTGTCACTCAGCAGGGTGGCGACCGACGCCGACGGAATCTGGTTGGTGGCCAGGCCGCCAGTCATCGAGACGATTTCAGCGCCCTTGCCGTCAGCCTTGCGCTTGGGGAAGTTGGCCATGACGGTGCCGTAGCCTTTCTCGGCGATCACCACCGGGTAGCCGCCATCCAGCGCCAGGTTGTAGTTGGGTGTGGGGTTGTGTTCGAAGTAATAGGGGATGGCGTCGCCGCTGGTTTCCTCGGTGGTGTCCACCAGCAACTTGAAATTCCTCGCCAGCGGCAGCTTTTCTTCCTTGATGACTTTCATGGCGTAGAGCGCCACCACGATGCCGTTTTTGTCATCTTCAGTGCCACGGCCATACATGCGATCGCCAATCAGGGTGACCTTGAACGGATCGAGGCGGGTGCCGTCTTTCAGGACCCAGTTTTCCGGTGTCACGGGCACCACGTCGGCGTGGGCGTGAATGCCCACCACTTCATCGCCGCTCCCTTCGAGGGAGATTTCATAGACGCGGTTGTCGACGTTGCGAAAGGTCAGGTTGAAGGCCTGGGCCAGGCTCTTGATCTTGTCGGCGATCTTGATGAATTCAGGGTTGTCGTGCTGGGCAACGCCGTCCACGCGGAAGGTCGGGATGGCCACCAGTTCGCGCAGCGTCTCGGTGGCGGCGCTGCCGTATTTCACTCGCGCATAGAGGCCGAGCAGGCGATGGATTTCGTTCTGCTGGTCGGCGGAAAGGCTCTTGTTGTCGAGGAAGGCAGAGATTGCCGTGCCGAGGTCGTCGGTTTTGGCCAGGTCGCTCTTGGCCACGCTGGTCAGGAACTGCCTGAAATCCGTGATCGATGCGTCACTGAACGTCTTGAGAATGGCTGCGCCTTGCTGCGGGGTGATGTTGGCGTGCGCTGCTGAGGTGAACGACGAAAGACTGGCCAGCATCAACGTTGTCGCGGCCAGGTGCTTGAGTGAGAAGTCCATTGTTGAAGGCATTCCTTTGCAGGTGTCTGATTAATGAAACAAAACATTTCAACATTAACACTGTAGGAGCGAGCCTGCTCGCGATGGTTTAAAGGACGCTGCGTTTACCCAGGCAACACGCGTTTTCGTTAACGACCATCGCGAGCAGGCTCGCTCCTACATGGTTTCCTTCTAAATGTGCACAAACTAAAAAAATGCTTTGAGATGTTATAGGGTAACAATATAAGGTGCCCGGCAGGCTGTCCTGCGGGACACGTTTATTCACCCCTTGCGTTGTGAAACATCCATGACCCTTGCACCTTCTCGCTCCACCGGCACGGCAGTTGGCCGGCTTCTTTCCATCGATGCATTGAGGGGCATGGTGATTCTGTTCATGCTGCTCGATCACGTTCGCGAAACCTTTTTCCTGCATCGGCAAGTGTCCGATCCGATGGACATCACCACGACCGAGCCGGCGCTGTTTTTCAGTCGCACGCTCGCTCATTTGTGCGCGCCGGTCTTCGTGCTGCTCACCGGTCTGTCGGCCTGGCTGTACGGTGAGAAGTACGCCGGCAAGGCCGACGTTTGCAGCTTCCTGTTCAAGCGCGGGCTGTTTCTGGTGGTGCTTGAGTTCACCCTCGTGAACTTCGCCTGGACGTTCCAGTTTCCGCCGACCGTCATTTACATGCAGGTGATCTGGGCCATCGGCTTGAGCATGCTGGCCCTGTCGGTGATGGTCTGGCTGCCGCGTCCGTTGTTGTTGCTCTTGAGCCTGGCGATCATCGCCGGTCACAACGTGTTGGACGGCCTGCATTTTCCGATCGAATCGGTGATGCACGTGCCATGGGCGATTCTCCATGATCGCGGCTGGATCGAACTGTCCGAAGGGTTTCGGCTGCGCACGTCCTATCCGGTGCTGCCGTGGATCGGTGTCATTGGCTTGGGTTACGCCATGGGCCCGTGGTTCGGGCGAGCGGCGCAGGCCCAGGGGCGTCAGCGCAAGTTGCTGCTCTGTGGCGTTTTGGGGCTGGCCGGTTTCGTCGTACTGCGGCTGCTCAACGGCTATGGCGAGAAGCCATGGAGTGTTGGCGATACCTCCGTGCAAACACTGATGAGTTTTTTCAACATCACCAAATACCCGCCGTCGCTGCTGTTTATTGCGCTGACCCTGAGCCTCGGATGCTTGCTGCTTCTCTGGTTTGAGCACTTGCAGAAGAGCCGATGGTTGCGTCCCTTGACGGTGTTTGGATCAGCGCCGATGTTCTTCTATCTGTTGCACCTTTACGCACTGAAGGTTTTGTATCTCATCGCGGTAGCGCTGTTCGGATTGAATCAGGGCACGTACTTCGGTTTCGACTCGGTAGGCGCGGTATGGATCGCCGCAATCCTGTTGGCCATTGCGCTTTATCGCCCGGTCCGTTGGTTCTCCGGGCTGAAGGCCCGACGTCGCGACATCGCCTGGCTCAAATACCTGTAATGCCCATGAATGCACTTTTATAAAGCCGTGAGGCCTCGGTCTGCACTATGCGAAGGCAAAAGTCTGGAGCCTGTTCGGTGCTCGCGCCTGAAAAACGCTGCGCAATCAGCGTTTTCGCGATCTGGCACAAACACTGCAATACACCGGACAGGCCCACCATAAACGCAGTCGAGTGGGCAGCCCCCTCGGTCAACGACGATCGAATCATGGGCAACATCGGTGGATCAGGCATAGACGTCTGGTGCTAACACCGCAAAAGAACAGGCAAAGACGCCTGGAACCGCAAGGTTTCAGGCGTTTTTTTTTGCTTTTTGAACCGTTTTAGCCGGGTGCTTCTTATGAATTCCAATGTTGCCGCGTTGAACAAAGTGCAAACGCTGATCGTGATCGGCAATGGCATGGTCGGACATCATTGCGTCGAGCAGTTGATTGAGCGGGGCGCGCTTGACCAGTATCGGCTGCACGTCTTCAGCGAGGAGCCGATGCGTGCCTACGACCGCGTGCATCTGTCCGAGTATTTCTCGGGGCGTGATGCCGAATCGTTGGCGCTGTCCGATGCGTCGCTTTACCAGACGCCGGGCGTCACCCTGCATTTGGGTGTGCCGGTGCTGGAAATCGACCGCACCCGTCGCCAGGTGATTACCGCGCAAGGCAGCATCCCTTACGACAAGTTGGTGTTGGCCACCGGCTCTTACCCGTTTGTGCCGCCAGTCGAAGGTGCCGAAGGCGATTCGCGCCTGGTGTATCGAACCCTTGAAGACCTCGATGCGATCCGTGCCGCAGCAGCCAATGCCCGACGCGGCGTCGTGGTCGGCGGTGGCCTGCTGGGCCTTGAAGCCGCCAATGCCCTGAAAAGCCTCGGCCTGGAAGCGCATGTGGTGGAATTCGCCCCGCGCCTGATGCCGGTGCAACTGGACACAATGGGTGGGCTTGCGCTCAAGTCGCAGATCGAAAGACTCGGTGTCGGTGTGCACCTGTCGCGCTCTACTCAATCGATCAGCGCGGGCGAGGAATATCGCTACCGCATGAACTTCGCCAACGACGAGTTTCTTGAAACCGACCTGATCGTGTTCTCGGCGGGCATCCGTGCACAAGATGCGCTGGCCCGGCAATGCGCGCTGGAAATCGGCCCGCGCGGCGGCGTAGTGATCAATGACGAATGCCTGAGCAGCGATCCGGACATTTACGCCATCGGCGAATGCGCCTCCTGGAACGGCGGCCTGTTCGGCCTGGTCGCGCCGGGCTACCAGATGGCGCGCGGTGTGGCGGCACGTCTGTGCAACGACACGGCAGAGCCGTTTCTGGGCGCCGACATGTCGACCAAACTCAAGCTGTTGGGCGTCGACGTCGGCTCCATCGGCGATGCCCATGGCAACACGCCAGGCGCACGCAGTTATCAGTTCATCGACGAAACCACGGCCAGCTATCGACGGCTGGTGGTGGATGCCTCGGGCAAGCATGTCATCGGCGCGGTGCTGGTCGGCGACAACAGCTACTACGACACGCTGCTGCAATACATGCAGAACGCGATTGCCTTGCCGGCGGAACCCGCCAGCCTGATTCTGCCGTCATCCGAAGGCGCGCCGACCCTGGGCCCGGGCGCGTTGCCCGAATCGGCCACGGTCTGCTCGTGCCACAACGTCACCAAGGGTTCCATCTGCTCGGCCATCGATGGCGGCTGCACCGACCTGGGCCTGCTCAAGTCTCAGACCAAAGCCTGCACCGGCTGCGGCGGTTGCGCCGGTCTGCTCAAGCAAGTGTTCGAACATGAGTTGATCGCCCGGGGCGTCAGCGTCGACAAAAGCCTGTGCGAACACTTTGCCTATACCCGTCAGGAACTGTATGCGCTGGTCCGCGTAGAAGGGGTCATCACCTTCGAAGAACTGCTGGCCAAACACGGCCGCGGCCACACCGGTTGCGACGTCTGCAAACCGGCCGTGGGCTCGATTCTCGCGTCGTGCTGGAACCAGCCGATCATGGACGCATCGCTGGTGCCATTGCAGGACACCAACGACACCTTCATGGCCAACATGCAGAAAAACGGCACCTATTCGGTGGTGCCGCGCATTCCCGGCGGCGAAATCACCGCCGACAAACTGATCGCGATCGGTGTCGTGGCGAAAAAATACGACCTCTACACCAAAATCACCGGCGGTCAGCGGATCGACCTGTTCGGCGCGCAGTTGCATGAATTGCCGGACATCTGGGCCGAGCTGATCGAAGCCGGTTTCGAAACCGGGCACGCCTACGGCAAATCGACCCGGACGGTGAAGTCGTGCGTCGGCAGCACCTGGTGCCGTTATGGCGTGCAGGACAGCGTGCAAATGGCCCTGACCATCGAGGACCGCTACAAGGGATTGCGCTCGCCGCACAAACTCAAGTTCGCAGTGTCCGGTTGCACCCGTGAGTGCGCCGAAGCCCAGAGCAAAGACGTCGGCGTTATCGCCACCGAGAAGGGCTGGAACCTCTACATCGCCGGTAACGGCGGCATGCGCCCACGCCACGCCGAGCTGTTCGCCACAGACCTGGACGATGCCACGCTGATCCGCTACATCGACCGTTTCCTGATGTTCTACATCCGCACCGCCGACAAACTGCAGCGTACCTCGGTGTGGCGCGAAAGCCTGGAGGGCGGCCTCGATTTCCTCAAAGAGGTGATCATCAACGACAGCCTCGGGCTCGGCGCCGAACTCGAATCGCAGATGCAACTGGTGGTCGACCGCTACGAATGCGAGTGGGCCAACGCCCTCAAAGACCCGGAAAAACTCAAGCGCTTCCGGACCTTCGTCAACGACAAACGCCCGGACCCGGACATCCATTTTGTCCAGGAACGCGGCCAACGGCGCCCGATCATGGCTGCCGAACTCAACCTGATCCCTGTCACCGAGGAGATTGCCTGATGAGCCAGTCCACTACCCAACGCATCGATTCCCTGGCCGACAGCGATGTCTGGCAAAGCGTGTGCGAGCAGCAGGACCTTGTCTCTAACTCCGGCGTCGTCGTGTGGCTCGACGGCGCACAAGTGGCGCTGTTCTACCTGCCGGGCGCGGAGGGCCGAAGCCTCTACGCCATCGACAACCATGATCCGCAATCCGGGGCGAACGTCATCGGGCGCGGGCTGGTCGGCAGCATCAAGGGGGACCTCGTGGTTGCTTCACCGATCTACAAACAGCATTTCCGTCTTGAGGACGGCAGTTGCCTGGAGTACCCGCAGCAACGTTTGCGGGTCTGGCCGGTGCGGCTTAACGGCGGCGTGGTGGAAGTCGGGCTGGCTTGAGGTCAAGCATCGGCAATGAGCAACGATAGCGGAGGCATCCATGAAAACAGCCGCACAGCTGCTGAAACTGAAAGTCGTGCAAAACCAGCACGTGCATAGCATCGCGCCAGACCAAATGGTGCTTGAAGCACTGAAAATGATGGCCGAGAAGAATGTGGGCGCGCTGCCGGTCATCGAAGCGGGGCAGGTGGTCGGCGTTATCAGCGAGCGCGACTATGCGCGCAAGGTCGTTCTGCAGGGGCGTTCCTCGGTCGGCACGCCGGTGCGCGACATCATGAGCGCGCCGGTGGTGACAGCCGACAGTCAGCAGAGCATCGAGCGCTGTATGGAAGTCATGACTGACAGCCACCTGCGGCATCTGCCGGTGTTGGATAGCGGCGAGTTGATCGGGTTGTTGTCGATTGGCGACCTGGTCAAAGAGGCAATTGTCGAGCAGGCCGATTTGATCCGGCAATTGGAGTACTACATTCGCGGGCACTAAGCGGGCCGGGGGCATGCTGAAGCCGTATTGGCGCGCGCGGGCGAAGCGGTTGAGCCTGCGTCGCAACATGCAAAGCACCTGACAAATTTTTTTTGAAATCAAGGGGTTGCCAGCCTTCGGAAATCAGTACATAATTCACGCCATCGAAAGCACTGACCGCTGAAAAAGCTCAATGTTTTCAAGGAGTTAGATCTAGATCTTCTCCAAGACTGTACGCGTTTGGTGTTGTGCTACATGACATCAGATGTTTGAGGCCGAGTAGCAAAATGGTTATGCAGTGGATTGCAAATCCACCTACGCCGGTTCGATTCCGACCTCGGCCTCCACTTTAAACAAGCTCCGTAGATCGATGATTTACGGAGCTTTTTTATTTGCGTTGCCCTGCAAGATTTAGTCTTGAAATGGGCGTTTGCAAACTTGCTTCACCGGGACGGGATGTATATATTTCGTCCTCTGCTGCACAGGCGTCAGAACTGACAGATCATCATTTGTCAGCCATCAGACTGCCTGACCGCGCTACCGCCCGAATGGCGAAACTGGTAGACGCATGGGACTTAAAATCCCCCGCTCGTAAGGGCGTGCCGGTTCGATTCCGGCTTCGGGCACCATGAATATCAAAGGCTTGCGTGAGATACCTCACGCAGGCCTTTTTCATTTTTACTCGGCTATTTCTCGAAGTGTTCTGCGAAGATCACTTTGCCGACTTCATCTTCTTGCGAGGCCCAGGATGGCATGGAAGACACTTAAGTACCTGATGGTATCGGGTATCGTTCTGGCGAGCGTGGCCTACGCGTCAAGGTATGCGTACTTCAATTACTACATGGAGTACCAGGCTAAAAACCTTGTCAGGGATTATCTGAAAGACCCTCAATCCGCGGTGTTCAGGAACATTGACTCCAGGCACCAGGTATTTTGCGGCGAGGTGAACAGTAGAAACAGCTTCGGGGGAATGGTCGGTTTTTCAAGGTTCATCGCACTTCCTCGCGATAGCAGAGTTTTTCTGGAAGAAGAGTTTGAAAGCCGAAACGCTCGGGGGTTGTTTGAGCAGTCGTGGAGGCTGACCTGCGAACCGGCTTGAGAGGAAGTCTCACCATAATTTATAAAATCAAGGGTTTGCCAGCGAAAGCTGATGCAAACCCTTGTTTGTTTCCGGTCAACTATTTTCACTTGCCGCTTTTGTCCGCAGGCTGATTCGCCTTGCGTCGATCAGCGCCGGAAGGGTTGCCGGTGTCAACGAGCCTTCTTTCTCGCAATATATTTTGCAATGCCTGACGAGCTGCCGGATCAAGCTGATGTTCTCTTGCTTTGAGCTCCAGCAAGATCGGGCTGGACCAGCGGCAGTATTCTTCTTCCGCCTCACGGATCGTCGTCATTTACTCCTCCTTGATCGGGCGCCTGCCCACATCGTCGGGGCAGAATCGATGCGATAGAAACCCTAGCTGAGGAAAACGCTTATCGCCAAAAATGAAATGGCATACAGCGCTATTGAACTGATCGTCGAATAATCTATTCGGCTGATCTCAACCCCAGACACCCGTAGCCGCCGTGCGTCGAACGGAGTGAAATCGCCGAAACGAGAAATCATGGGGCCGGCGGCCGGGCCGAGTGAACGTGCTTCAACCGCCGAACCTGTCCGTTAAACGAATGGTTGACCGCTAAAACCACGGGGCAACCGTTGCAGCCCGGCCATGGCGGTAAGCCGCTCGACCCATGCTGCGCGCCAGTCATTGGCAGTGTGAGTGGCTTTGGCTTTGCGGGCGGCGCGGCGTGCCGCGTTGCGTTGGTCTTTGCGTGCATCCTTGTATGCATCGGTGTTTCGGCAACTTCTGCATTTCACTCGGTTCAGTTCAGTGGTTGAGGTGAGCTTGCTGCCTTTGTGGCCGCAAGCCAGATGCCCGGCAACTTTGAAGTGAGTAACCATCAGACGCCTCCTTCGTGACGTGTGACTGTTTGACCTCCCGCGAGTGATGACGTTCGTTGAATGCAGGCGAGCAAAAAGAAGGCCCGCATGCGGGCGGGCCAAGGGATATTTCAAAAGGAGTAGGGCTACAGTAAGGCGTGAGTTGTGAAGGCTGTGTGAAATGACCGGACAAAAAAAATCCCGGTACAGGGCCGGGTTTGGGATTCAGTAGCAGGTGATCAGGCAAGGACGCACCCGGTGACGATCATCGTCGCCGTTCATGCGTCCTGGCCGTGCGCTCGTGTCCGGAGTCCAGATCGAATCATCTGAACCGCGGCAGCGGCGGCTCGACAGGTTTTAGCGAAGACAGCGTGTTACGAATCAGCGGCGTGTCCTTCTCGATGTCGTTCAGGCGATCACGAATCCTGAGGGCGGTCGGATGCCCGCCTTGATGATCGACCCAGTCGGCGATTTCCTTGCACGCTGCGGCCAAGCGAACCTGGCGCGAGTCGAGCAGGGTGAGCAGGGTGGTGATGGACTCTTTTTCGGACATGGCAAACACCTCCGTTCAAGAAACCTGGCAGTGGCAGCAAAAAGCCCGCAAAGAGCGAGCTTTCTGCCGATGGGGTCGCTGTTCCCTCAGCCATTTTCAGTATAGACCCGGGCTTCAGCCTTGTCGGGCCATCACTTGCGATCTGGCATTGAGTTGATCGCACGTGCGTTGGGCTTTTTCTTCAAGATCGTAGCCGTCACCGATGTAGCCGTTAGTCCGGGTGTCGGTGATGCGATACCAGACGGCGGCTTCAGGTGGCTGATGTTGGTCTTCACCGGCTCGGCGGCCATAAACGATGATCTTGTTGCAACGCTTAACAACGTAAATGTCTTCCATGGCTTCACTCGAAGCTAATTTGTGTCACAACAACTATAGAAGCCATTCGTAATCGCGCAAAAAATGAACAGGTCAGTTCGTCGGTTGAGTCGCCTCGATCATCGTCTCCAAATACATCGCCAGCCCGACTTCCTCGGCCCTCAAGCCTTTACGTGTTCTCGGGCGCGGTAACCCGGCCAATGCCCCCATCAGGAAACCCTCAAGCACCGCCGGGTGGATGTAGCACTTGCGACAAACTGCTGGGGTGTTGCCAAGTTGCCTGGCGACGTTCTTGACCATCTCCACCACATGCCGCCTGGCGTCTGATTCCGGTTCCCACTGCAAACCGCGCAACACCGACAACGCCAGCGCGCTACCAGCCCAGGTGCGGTAATCCTTGGCGGTGAAGTCGGTGCCGGTGAGGGTTTGCAGGTAGGCGTTGACGTCGGAGGAACTGACGGTGTGCCGCTCGCCGCTTTCATCCAGATACTGAAACAGGTTCTGCCCGGGAATCTCCTGGCAGCGTTTGATGATTCGTGCCAGGCGCCGGTCTTTCACGGTGATCTGGTGCTCGACGCCGCTCTTGCCCCGGAACTGGAACCGGATCGCACTGCCGTTGATCTCGACGTGCCGGTTGCGCAGCGTGGTCAGCCCATACGAGCGGTTGTCCCGGGCGTATTGCGTGTTGCCGACCCGAATCAATGTCGCGTCGAGCAAGGTAATGACCGTGGCCATGACCTTGTCACGGCTGAAGCCCGGCGCGGCCAACAGCGTTTCAAGCTGTTTGCGCAGTTTCGGCAGGGCGAGCCCGAAATCCCGCAGGCGCGAATATTTGTCGGCATCGCGCACTTCGCGCCAGCGCGGGTGATAACGGTATTGCTTGCGCCCCCGGGCATCACGGCCAGTGGCTTGCAGATGCCCACGCGGGTCGGCGCAAATCCAAACGTCGGTGTAGGCCGGGGGTACGGCGAGGGCATTGATACGTTTGATTTGGTCCGGGTCGGTGATGCGTTTTCCGTCCGGGTCGAAGTAGCTGAACCTGCCGCGCAGTTTCTTGCGGGCGATGCCGGGCTGGGTGTCATCGATATAATGCAGGTCAGGTGGCAGCACATCAGTCAGCGCGGAATCGGGCATGGCGGTAGTCCTTGGCGACGAATCAGGGGCCGTTACAGCCATTGACCGCGTGCCAGTGCAGTCGTGCCAGCGGATTTACGCCAGCACCGCCACCGCTTTGATTTGCGCCCAGAGCTGTTGGCCGGGATGCACCTGCAATTGATCCCGGGAGTAGCGGGTGATTCGCGCCAGCAGCGGTGTGCCGGCCGCGTCCAGGCGAATCAGCACGTGGGCGGCGTTGTCTGCGCCCATTTCACTGATCACGGTCACCGGCAGACGGTTGAGGATGCTGCTTTGCTCGGCGCTGTGCAGGCTCAGGCTGACATCGCGCGCCTGGACCTTGCAGCGCAGCGCCTGGCCGGGGTCCATCGGCGTGTGCGTCACGCGGATGTTCAGAGCGGTGCCTGGCAGTTGCAAGGTCAGCAACTGATAATCGGCGTCATAGGCACTGACGTGGCCCTCGATCACCACGCCGGCGTCATCGCCCAACGCCAAAGGCAAATCGAGCCGGGCCAGCGTTTCGCCGATAGGGCCGCTGGCCAGGGCTTTGCCGTTGCTGAGCAGGACGATGTGGTCGGCCAGTCGCGCCACTTCATCCTGGGAATGGCTGACGTACAGCACCGGGATGTCCAGTTCATCGTGCAGCCTTTGCAGGTAGGGCAGGATCTCGCTTTTGCGTTGCGAATCCAGCGCCGCCAGCGGTTCGTCCATCAGCAACAGTTTCGGGCTGGTGAGCAGCGCGCGGGCAATGCCGACACGCTGTCGCTCGCCACCCGACAAGTGCTGCGGATGGCGGTCCAGCAGATGACCGATACCCAACAGCTCCGTCGCGTGCGCCAGGTCGACCCGGCGTTGGTGTCTGGGGATTCGCTTGAGGCCGAACTGCAGGTTCGCCAACACCGACAGGTGCGTAAACAGACTGGCTTCCTGGAAGACATAGCCGATCGCGCGTTTGTGCGGCGCTACGAAAATCTTCTTGTCGCTGTCCTGCCAGACTTCATCGTTGACCTGGATAAAGCCTTGTTCGGCCCGCTCCAGGCCTGCGATGCAGCGCAAACAGGTGGTCTTGCCCGAGCCGGAATGGCCATAAAGCGCGGTGACGCCACGGCCGGGCAGTTGCAAGTCCACATTCAGGGCGAAACCCGAATACCTCAGTTTCAGACGTGTTTGAATCATCGATCAGCTCCAGCCCGCTTTGGTTTTACGGCTGGAGTACAGCGCCAGCAACACGGCAAACGAGAACACCAGCATCGCCCCGGCCAGCCAGTGGGCCTGGGCGTATTCCATGGCTTCGACGTGATCGTAGATCTGCACCGAGACCACGCGGGTCTTGTCGGGGATGTTGCCGCCGATCATCAGCACCACGCCAAACTCACCGACGGTGTGGGCGAAACCGAGAATCGCGGCGGTGATGAACCCCGGTCGGGCCAGAGGCAGGATCACGCTGAAAAAGGTGTCCCAGGGATTGGCGCGCAAGGTCGCAGCCACTTCCAGTGGGCGGGTGCCAATGGCAGAAAAAGCGTTTTGCAACGGCTGGACCACGAACGGCATCGAGTAGAGCACCGAGCCGATCACCAATCCGGCAAAACTGAACGTCAGGGTGCCAAGCCCCAGCGATTGAGTGAAGTGGCCGATAAAGCCGTTAGGGCCTAGCGCCAGCAACAGATAAAAACCGATCACCGTGGGCGGCAGCACCAGGGGCAGGGCGACAATCGCCCCGACCGGGCCGCGCAGCCAGGATTGGGTGCGCGACAGCCATAACGCAATCGGAGTGCCGATCACCAGCAGGATAACTGTCGTCAGGGACGCCAGTTTCAGGGTCAGCCAGATGGCGGAAAAATCGGCACTCGTCAGCGTCATTTAGAGTTGGTAACCGTAGGATTTGATGACAGCAGCGGCTTTCGGACCTTTGAGGTAGTCAACCAGCGCCTTGGCAGCCGGGTTGTCCTTGCCTTTGTTGAGGATCACCGCGTCTTGTTTGATCGGGTCGTGCAGGCTGGCTGGAACGATCCACGCCGAACCGCTGGTGACTTTGCCGTCTTTGTAGATCTGCGACAAGGCGACAAAGCCCAGTTCTGCGTTACCGGTTGAGACAAACTGATAAGCCTGGGTGATGTTCTGGCCTTCAACGATCTTGTCTTTGACCTTGTCGGTCAGACCCTGCTTGGCCAAAACCTGGGTGGCAGCCAGGCCATAAGGGGCGGCTTTCGGGTTGGCGATGGAGAGATGCTGATATTCGTTCTTTTTCAGCACATCCCCTTTGGCATCGACGTAACCTTCTTTAGCCGACCACAACGCCAGGGTGCCAACGGCGTAAGTGAAGCGCGAACCCTTGACGGTGTCGCCTTCGGTTTCGAGTTTTTGCGGGGTGGTGTCGTCCGCCGAGAGGAACACTTCAAACGGTGCGCCATTCTTGATCTGCGTATAGAACTGGCCGGTTGCACCGAAGGAAGTGACCAGTTTGTGCCCGGTGTCTTTCTCGAAATCGGCAGCGATTGCCTGGATCGGCGCGGTGAAGTTGGCCGCGACGGCGACCTGGACTTCGTCCGCCTGGGCTGCGCCAATGGCGAACACAGCGAGCAGGCTCGCCAGGCAAGTAGGGGCAAAACGTGAGGCACGAATGGTCATGAAACGGCTCCGTTGTAGGCAGGGACAGCGAGGGCTTAAAACGCTATATAGCGGAATATATAGCGAATTGCCTGCAAACGGAATGTGTTGATCTCGATTGCATTGCGGCGAAACGCCTCGCCCCAGGTCTTGTGCCTAGCGGTGCAACAGTTTCGCCAAGCCGTCTTGGGCCAGACGCTGCGTCAATTCTGCTGTCGTCATCTCAACCCCCAACCTGAACGCCTGCCCGGCCCAGAGGTTGCTGAAATCCGCTTCGCCCTTTGCCCGCAATGGCATCAACGCCCCACCCGCCAACGGGAAGGCCGGTGCTTTATCGCAGATCGGTCCGAGTTCGCGCATCACGCGATTGAGAATCCCGCGTGCCGGGCGGCCGGTGAAAATGTTGGTGACGGCGGTCTCGCTTTCTTTGGCCGTGCGCAACGCCTTGTGATGAGAGGCGCTGACCTTGGCTTCCGGCGTAAACAAATACGCCGTGCCCACCTGCACCGCGGACGCGCCCAACAGAAACGCCGCCGCCACGCCCCGTGCATCGGCAATGCCGCCAGCGGCAATCACCGGCACTTTCACCGCGTCGACAATTTGCGGCAGCAGCGCGAAGAGGCCCACCTGGCTGCTCAAATCGTCGCTGAGAAACATGCCCCGATGGCCGCCAGCTTCGTAACCCATGGCGATGATCGCGTCACAGCCATGCTGCTCAAGCCAGACGGCTTCTTCGACAGTCGTTGCCGAAGACAGCACTTTCGCCCCGGTCGCCTTGACGCGATCCAACAGGGATTTTTCCGGTAGGCCGAAGTGAAAGCTCACCACTTCGGGACGACATTCTTCGATCACTTCACAGGTCGCGTTATCGAACGGCGCGCGATTGGATACCGGCGTCGGTGCGTCGAAATCCACGCCGAGTTCGCGGTAGTAGGGTTCCAGCAGATTCTTCCAGTCCCGGGCACGCTGCTCGTCGGCAGGGGGCGGCTGATGGCAGAAGAAGTTGACGTTGATCGGGCGCTGAGTGTGTTGGCGAATGGTCTTCAATTCTTCGCGCAACTGCTCGGTGGTCAGCATGGCCGCGGGCATCGAGCCCAGGCCGCCGGCATTGCTCGCGGCGATCACCATGGCCGAACCTGTAGCGCCTGCCATCGGGGCCTGGATGATCGGCAGTTCGATCCCCAGCAAATCAATGATTCGGGTATCTGGCCATTGGCTCATTTCAAGGTTCTCCGGGTCATGACGGGGAAGGGCTGTAGAACGGGACTTGTATCAGCAAAGACAGGCGCAAGACCAATCGGGTTTTTGGATGGGGCATTCCTGGATTGGCTTAAAGTCGGGTACGGCAAAAGGTAGCAGTGTGATATTCCAGTAGCACGACAACTGAATGATCTGACAGGAGACGACAATGTTCCAAGGCATTTTGATCGACAAAGACGACAGCGGTTACCGGGCCACACTGCAAGAGATCAATGACGATCAACTGCCTGAGGGCGATGTGACAGTGCGTGTGGCGTACAGCACGCTGAACTTCAAGGACGGTCTGGCGATCACCGGCAGCAGCCCGGTGGTGCGAAAATTCCCGATGGTGCCGGGCATTGATCTGGCAGGGACTGTCGAAGTCAGTGGGCATCCGGACTACAAGGTCGGTGATCAAGTCGTACTCAATGGCTGGGGAGTCGGTGAAGGGCATTGGGGCGGATTGGCGCAGAAGGCGCGCCTGAATGGCGACTGGCTGATTCCGCTGCCTCGGGAATTCACCGCTGCCCAGGCAATGGCGATCGGCACGGCCGGTTACACGGCGATGCTGAGCATCCTGGCCTTGGAACATAACGGTGTGACGCCTGAGCAGGGTGACGTTTTGGTCACGGGCGCCAACGGTGGTGTAGGCAGTTTCGCCATCGCGCTGTTGAGCAAGCTCGGCTACCGGGTGGTCGCGTCCACTGGCCGCACCTCCGAACACGACTACCTCAAGCAATTGGGTGCCAGCGAAATCATCGACCGCGCGACCTTGTCCGAGCCGGGAAAACCGCTGGCCAAAGAGCGTTGGGCGGCCGTGATCGACTCGGTCGGCAGTCACACCCTGGCCAACGCCTGTGCCAGCACGAAAGCCAACGGCACTGTCGCCGCGTGTGGTCTGGCGCAAGGCATGGACTTCCCGGCCTCTGTCGCCCCGTTCATTTTGCGCGGCGTAACCCTGGCCGGAATCAACAGCGTGACCCAACCCAAAGCCAAACGGGTATTGGCATGGAACCGTCTGGCCAAGGATCTGGACTTTGCCTTGCTGCCGCTGATCAGCCACGAAATCGGTTTGAGTGAGGCGATCGATGCGGCACCGCGATTGCTCGCCGGCCAGCTGCGTGGCCGTGTGGTGGTGGATGTGAATCGCTGAAAGCAAAAATCGCAGCCTGCGACTGCCGCAGGCTGCGATCTTTTTATTTATTGGTTTTCGCGCTCCAACAACTGCCGCTTGCGCTCCACTCCCCAACGATACCCCGACAAGTTGCCGTCACTGCGCACCACGCGGTGGCACGGGATCGCCACCGCCAGGCTGTTCGCGCCGCAGGCCTGGGCCACGGCGCGTACCGCTTTCGGTGAGCCGATGCGCTGCGCGATGTCGGCGTAGCTGGCGGTGCTGCCGACAGGAATCTCCCGCAGGGCTTGCCAGACGCGCTCCTGAAACGCCGTGCCGCGCACATCCAGAGGCAAGTCCAGGCCGATGGCTGGCGCTTCGATAAACCCGACAACCTGGGCGATCAACTGCTCGAACCTGTGGTCGGCGCCGATCAGGTTGGCCCGCCGAAACTTGTCCTGCAGGTCGCACACCAATTGGTGCGGATCATCACCCAGCAGAATCGCGCACACACCGCGTTCGCTTTGCGCCACCAGAATCGCCCCTAAAGAACACTGGCCGACGGCAAACCGAATGTCGTTGTTCTGGCCTTCGGCACGGTAATCGCCAGGTTTCATCCCCAACAATTGATCCGCCGCCTCATAAAATCGGCTATTGGAATTGAAACCGGCGTCATACAAGGCATCGGTCACCGAGCCTCCATCGATCAAGCGTTGGCGAACCTTGCGTGAACGGTGGGCCGTGGCGTAGCCCTTGGGCGTCAATCCGGTCACGGCTTTAAACACTCGGTGAAAGTGGAAGCTGCTCAGGCCCGCCACGTCCGCCAGTTCACTCAGTGCCGGCAGATGCTCTGCGGTCTCGATCTGACGGCACGCGGCAGCCACCGTTGCGGCATGTTGCGCGGCGACGTCACTTTGATCCTTCGCCGCGCGTTTGCTCGGGCGGTAGCCAGCCGCCTGGGCTTGCTCGGCGGTGTCGAAGAATTCGACGTTCTGCGGCTTGGGCAAACGCGCCAGACTGCTGGGGCTGCAATAGATGCCGGTGGTTTTCACTGCATACACAAACTGCCCGTCTGCGCGGGGATCGCGTGCGACGACGGCGGCCCAGCGCGGATCGTTTTCGGTGGCGATTCTTGTCGATTGGCGTGTCATGGCTTCTTGTCCGTTGACCTGTTTGATTCAGATTAACCAGCCGGCGCAGTCGTCGCACTCCGGGGCTTGCGGTCAAATTCGGGGATTCATTTTGCGGTACGAAACGTGAAGTTGATCCGTTGCTCGCCCATTCGCGGGTGCTGACCGTCCTTGATCGGCAAGACACCGTGATAACGCAAGCGATCAACGCCGCCCCAGACCACGATATCGCCGTGCAACAGTGGCACTCGCTGGCTTTTATCGCTGCGTTCAAACCCGCCGAACAGGAACATCGCCGGCAAGCCCAGGGAGACCGAAACGATCGGCGCCGCGTAGGACGCTTCATCCTTGTCTTGATGCAAAGACATTTTGGCGCCGGGGACATAACGGTTGATCAGGCAGGAATCGGGTACGAAATCAGCAAAACCGGCTTCGCGTGCTGCCGCTTGTGCGAGCGCCAAAAACACCGCGGGCATGGCCGGCCAGGGCGCGTCGGTTTGCGGATCATTGCGGGTGTAGCGATAACCGCTGCGGTCGGTGGTCCAGCCCCATGTGCCGCAACTGCTCATGGCTGCCGACATGATGAAGCCGCCGGGCGTGACCATCTGCCGAAGCGGTGCAGCGGCCAGAACCGCTTCCAGTGCAGGCAGCAAACGATCCAGCCAGGGCAGGGCAAAGCCTCTCAGTACGCAGGACTGTTCGCCGATCTGCTCGCGCCGAGGTAGCTGCTCGGGCTCGGCGTCGGCAAACAGGTCGAAAGTGCTCGGGGTCATGGGGTCATGTCGCATCGTGAAAGATGATTCCAAGGGTATGCCGTTTTCCGCTGTGCAGGCGACTGACCCCGTGGCGCAACGTGACACGGTAGAAGCCGCGAACGCCTTTGACTGGTCGTTGGTTGACGGCAAAGATCAGCCCGTCACCTTTCTTCAGGCCAATCACCTGGGGGCGAGACTGCATCCGTGGCCGTTGCTCGGTCAGTACAAACTCGCCGCCGGTGAAATCTTCGCCTGGCTCTGACAGAAGAATCGCCACTTGCAGTGGGAAGACATGTTCACCGTACAGATCCTGATGCAGGCAGTTGTAGTCCTGTGGCCCATATTGCAGCAACAACGGCGTTGGGCGCTCCTGACCGGCGGCATGACAGCGCTCAAGGAACGCCTCGTGCTTCGGGGGGAAACGGATCGGCAAGTCCATCTGCTCGTACCAGCGATTGGCAATCGGCACCAGTCGCGGGTAGAGCGCATTGCGCATTCGGCAGACGAGATCCGGTAGCGGATAGCGGAAATATTTGTACTCGCCGCGGCCAAAGCCGTGGCGGGCCATCATGACCTGTGAGCGGAAAGGCTCTGGTTTCGCATAGAGCGCGCTGATGTCGTCACACTCTTCGGCACTCAGCAATGACCGGATGATGGCGCAGCCATCCTGATCGAGTTGCTGGTACAGGCTGTCCCAGTCGAGTGCATCGAGCGTACGCTCGTTAAACATGTGCTGACTCCTTAACCCAGGGTTGAGGTGGCCAGTCTAGGGAGCGCTGCCGTCGTGAACACTCAGGCGCTTGCGGTCGAATTCAACGGACGGAGCAGACATCCCGGTTGTCGCTCCGAATCCCGTTACAGCGCTTTGCTGACGCTGATCTCGCTGATGACGTCTTCGCCCTGGCCATGAATGGCGTCCAGCGCGGCTTTGGCTTCTGCTTCGGTGCCGTTTTCAAGCTGGGCAAATTCGAAGCGGCGTTCGCCGTTGAGTTTGTATTTGATGACGTACTTGGTTGTTTGGGTCACGGTCATATCTGCCTGTGTTCGAGTCGGGCGGTGCTCAGCTCAGTTTCGTGGTGGAGCGGCGGATGATCTTGATCGAGTGGGACAAGGTCGGTTTGCGGGTCACGCTGATCGCCCGACGGTTGACGGTGTCGATGGTGATGTTCCAGAAACCGGTGCTTGGTGCAGTAATACGGGCCGGGAAGGTGTCGAATGCACCACCATGGTAAGTGTGACGGCCGCCATTCTTGAAGCTGCGGAAATTGGCGTCGTTCATCAAGCGGATGTTGCACATTTGCGAGCACTGGATGACGACGATGTCGTCTTCGTTGAGGTGCTCGCGCTGGTGGATAAATTTCATGAGGCGCCTCCAGAAGGGCTTTTTCTACAAAATCAAAACGATAGCATGGGCGATGGGCGCAGTTTATCAGCCCGAACGGGTTATTATCCGGTCGTCGGGCTCCGCTTTGACAATTAAAAACAGTTATTCGGAATTCTATGAGCGATAAAAGCAGTGGGCCTCGGAGAAAACCAGCATTTGTGCTGTCGGAGGGGCTTTATCGGAGGTTTTTTATGAAGTGGGGTGCGTGGGTTTTGCCATTGGCGTTGGCGATGAGTGGTTGTGCGAGCGTTTCGGAAATCAACGAGACGCTGCCCACCATGAGCGTGATTTCAGGCAAGAAGCCCCATGAGTACGCACAATGCCTGACCGAAAAACTGGCCAGCAGCCGCGGCGCCCTGCAAGTCGAGCCGCAGGGCAAAGACGGTGTGCGGGTCATTGTGCCGCAGAAGTTCTCCTCGGGGCCGGCCGCTGTATTTGATATCGAAGAACGCTCCAGTGGCAGCAGCATCAAGCTGCATGAGCGCATCTCCAATGTGCCGTTACGCCCCATGGATGTGCGCGATGCCGCCACGGCGTGCATTTCCGGCTGATAGACTGGCGACAGTCAGCATCGATGCCGTCAAAGCAACGCTTTGGCGGCATTGTCATTTCTGGAGTCGAGCATGAAGCGAGAGCAGGTACGGGAACGGCACGCAGAGGGTCACATCTCTGCTACCCATGTGATTCAAAATCCGGCTGATCCGGGGGAATGGATCGTGTTTTTCAAGAAAAGCGCCGGACGCAGCTATTTTCTGGTGGACGATAACGATGAAGTCGAATCCTTCAGTCGTCTCGACGATCTGATCGAGACCGTGCGCGGTCTCGGGATCAAGTTCGCCGAAATTCACATGTAGGGCAGGGCGCCTTACTTGCAGACCACCACGACGCTGCGGTTTTTGTAGTTGCCTACGTCGACGCCGAGGGTCTTGTCGCTCTCCTTGGTCGACGGGGTTCCGTCAGTGCCGACGATTCGATAGCCGGTGCCGGCGCAGGAGGCATCGGCTTTTTCATAGCAGGAGGCCCAGGAATTGGCTTCGCCGGAGCAGTCGATGGACAGGCCTGTTTCGCCATTGCCCAGGTAAGTCTTTTCAGAGGTGGCGCAGCCACTCAGGGCCAATATCGCAATCAAAGGCAAAAATCTATTCATGTCGTGGTCGTCGTCAGGGTGATGGGCTAAGCCTGTGACAGCGCCGGAATCAAAAGGTTATAGCGAAAGGCCACTTCGTTTCATCCAATCACAAAAAAGCCCTGCGCGAGGCAGGGCTTGGTCATGCAAATCGGCTCCGGATCAGGACTTGTCCTTGCCGCGACGCTTGGGCTCCGGGTGTTCGAGTTCCAATACAGACGCCACTTCAATCGCCAACGCTTCAGTCGGGAATGGCCCGGCGATATTCTCGCCGCTGACGCTGGCTACCCACCACTGGCCGTCTTTCGCCTGATTGATCAGGAACCCGTTGACACTTTTTGCTACCGACATGTATCTGCCTCGTTGGCTGGTTCAATTGCGCAATGATAACGCCAAACGCACGCAACCGGTGTTGATGGGTGTAGGGTGGGTGCGATTGCATGCTCGGTTGTCGCCTGTGCAGCCCCGAAAATCTGCTATCTATAAGAGGCATCGCGACGTTCTGCGGAACTATCCGCAAGAATATTTCTCTATGTTGGCATCGGTTAGCCAGTGCGGGGCATTGTAAGGTGCACGCCGCCTGATTAGACTGCGCCGAAACTCGTACACACAGCCCTTTCAAGGACTTTTATGATCAAGAAATGCTTGTTCCCAGCAGCCGGTTACGGTACTCGCTTCCTGCCAGCGACTAAAGCCATGCCCAAAGAAATGCTGCCGGTGGTAAACAAGCCACTGATCCAGTACGGCGTCGAAGAAGCTCTGGATGCCGGTTTGACCGAAATCTCCATCGTTACCGGTCGTGGCAAGCGCGCCCTGGAAGACCACTTCGACATCAGCTACGAGCTGGAAAACCAGATCAAGGGCACCGACAAAGAGAAATACCTGGTCGGTATCCGCAAACTGCTCGACGAGTGCTCTTTCTCCTACACTCGCCAGACCGAAATGAAAGGCCTGGGTCATGCCATCCTGACCGGTCGTCCGCTGATCGGCGACGAACCTTTCGCCGTGGTGTTGGCGGATGACTTGTGCGTCAACCTCGACGGTGACGGCGTACTGACGCAGATGGTCAAGCTGTACAAACAGTACCGCTGCTCGATCATTGCGATCCAGGAAGTCGATCCGCAGGAAACCAACAAGTACGGCGTAATTGCCGGTGACCTGATCGGTGATGACCTCTACCGCGTTCGCAACATGGTCGAGAAACCAGCCCCGGAAGACGCGCCGTCGAACCTGGCGATCATCGGTCGTTACATCCTGACCCCGGACATCTTCGACCTGATCAAGCAAACCGAACCAGGCAAGGGCGGCGAGATCCAGATCACCGACGCCCTGATGAAACAGGCGCAAAACGGTTGCGTCATTGCCTACAAATTCAAAGGCAAGCGTTTTGACTGCGGTGGCGCTGAAGGCTACATCGAAGCAACCAACTTCTGCTTCGAGAACTTCTACAAGACTGGCAAGGCTTACTAATAGCGTTTGACCTGCTTGTTTCTTAAAAGCCACCTTCGGGTGGCTTTTTCATTTTCCGGCCCCATATCGTTTGCAGCGCTTGCCCAACGGACGTCTGCGGGTATGCTGTTTGCCTGCCGAGGAGATTGAAAATGGCCTACGATTTTGACCTTTATGTGATTGGTGCCGGTTCCGGCGGTGTGCGGGCTGCGCGATTCGCGGCCGGGTTTGGCGCGAAAGTGGCCGTGGCCGAGAGTCGTTATCTGGGCGGTACGTGCGTGAACGTCGGCTGCGTGCCGAAGAAGTTGCTGGTCTACGGTGCGCACTTCGCCGAAGACTTCGAGCAATCTTCGGGCTTTGGCTGGACGCCGGGCGAAGCACAGTTTGATTGGGCGACGCTGATTGCCAACAAGGATCGCGAGATCAATCGCCTGAATGGCATCTATCGCAACCTGCTGGTCAACAGCGGTGTGACCTTGCATGAAGGCCACGCGAAGATCGTCGATCCTAATACGGTCGAGATTAATGGCGAGCGCTTCACTGCAAAGAACATCCTGATCGCCACCGGTGGCTGGCCGCAGATTCCGGAGATTCCGGGGCATGAACACGCGATCAGCTCCAACCAGGCATTCTTCCTCAAAGAGCTGCCAAAACGTGTGCTGGTTGTCGGTGGCGGTTACATCGCCGTTGAGTTCGCCGGTATTTTCCACGGCCTGGGCGCCGAAACCACCTTGCTGTATCGCGGTGACATGTTCCTGCGCGGTTTCGACGGCGCGGTGCGCAAGCACTTGCAGGAAGAACTGACCAAGCGTGGCATGAACCTGCAATTCAATGCCGACATCGAGCGCATTGAAAAACTCGCCGACGGCAGCTTGAAGGCTATGCTCAAGGACGGTCGCGAACTGGAGGCGGATTGCGTGTTCTACGCCACTGGCCGACGTCCGATGCTGGACAACCTGGGGCTGGAAAACACCGGGGTCAAACTCGACAAGAAAGGCTTCGTCGAGGTCGATGAGCAATACCAGACCGCCGAACCGTCGATCCTCGCACTGGGTGATGTGATCGGTCGGGTTCAGCTCACGCCGGTTGCGCTGGCTGAAGGCATGGCCATTGCGCGTCGCTTGTTCAAGCCTGAGCAGTATCGCCCGGTGGATTACAAGATGATCCCGACGGCCGTTTTCAGCTTGCCGAACATCGGCACAGTCGGCCTCACGGAAGAAGAGGCTCGCGAGGCCGGCCATGACGTGGTGATCTTCGAAAGCCGTTTCCGCCCGATGAAGCTGACCCTGACCGAATGTCAGGAGCGCACGCTGATGAAGCTCGTGGTGGACGGCAAAACCGACAAGGTGTTGGGTTGCCACATGGTCGGACCGGATGCCGGCGAGATCGTGCAAGGTCTGGCGATTGCCTTGAAGGCGGGCGCTACCAAGCGCGACTTCGACGAAACCATCGGCGTGCACCCGACGGCCGCCGAAGAGTTCGTCACCATGCGTACACCGGTCGCGGGTTAATCGGCCTTGGCTGCGTCTGGCGCTGTCGCAATGACCGCTGCCAGGCGCACGCTTTCATCAAGGCTCGCCTGAGTCTTCAGTAATTCAATTTCCAGCGCTTTGTTTATCTGCGACTGTTCCTCGACGTTCTGCTTCAGCGACTGGCTCTCCAGCAGTGCTGCGCGCAGGCGTTCCTGGAGGAGGGTGCGTTCGCTGTCGATCCGGTTGACCTGTTCCAGCAGTTGATCCTGGCGGGTATGGGTGTGCTTGAGTTGTTCCTGCAACAGGCTCAGCTCGCGCAATGTGCCGCGGTTTTCAGTCAGCAAGCGTTCGTTGTCGCGATGCAGTTGGGTGATTTCATCCTGGCGCACCAGAGCGCTTTGCTGGGCCTGGCGCAACTCCATTTGAATCTGTTGCACCTGGCCTTCATGGCGGCTTTGTTCCTGCTCGCGCTGCTCTTTGACGGCGTTGCGATAGTGCTCAAGTGCGTCACGGGCGTGCAGGTGTTTTTCCTCAAGGGAGCGGATCTGCTCGTCCTTGTCCTGCAAGCGCAACTCGAAATCGGCCAGCGCCTGATTCATTCCGGCGTTACGGGTTTGCTCGGTCTGCAGCATCGACAGGGTGTTGTGCAGGGTGTCGGACTCCTGCGTCAGCGCCAGGGTTTGAATCTCGTACTGCTGCTGCAATTCGCTGTTGGCTTCCTGGGCGTCTGTCAGCTGGCTTTCCAGGTCTTTTCGTTGCTGTTCGAACTGCGCGCGTGCCTGATCGATGGGTTCCTGCGCCTGCTCTTTGAGTCGTTGCGCAAGGCGCGAGACCAGCCCGGCCAGCTCGTCGTCGATGGGTTCGGAGGAGGGCGCTACCGGCTCGGCGCCGTCATCCAGCTCCTTCAAGTACCGGTGAATAGTGGTTTTCGAGCCGGTATTGCCCATTTCGATCCGTACTGCATCGATGCTGGGGTTTTCACCGCGAGCCAGAATTGCCAAGCGTGCCGCTTGCACCACTGCTTTGTTAACACCACCGCGTGCCATGAACTCTCCTACGATTTCGTACTGTGGTACATACCACCAAAGTACACAATGTACCACGCCAATAAACAACATTAAATACGCTAAGTATTCACACGGGATATACTGGTATTACCCCGTGTGACAGCGATCCTGAATTGTTCGCAGCTCCATTTCCGTACACAACCCTCCTGTAGGAGCGAGCCTGCTCGCGAAAAACCTCCAGGCACCGCGATCACTCAGGCAGTTAGCGTCATCGTTTACGTCCATCGCGAGCAAGCTCGCTCCTACAGGAGTCACCGCCATGAGCGATCTGGATCGTTACCTGCAAGCCGCCACGCGCGACAACACTCGCCGAAGCTACCGGGCGGCCATCGAACATTTCGAAGTCGATTGGGGCGGGTTTCTACCGGCCACGGCTGACAGCGTTGCGCGCTATCTGGTGGCGTATGCGGGTGAGTTATCGATCAATACGTTAAAGCTGCGGTTGTCGGCCCTGGCGCAGTGGCACAACAGCCAGGGGTTTGCCGATCCGACCAAGGCGCCCGTGGTGCGTAAAGTCTTCAAAGGCATTCGCGCGCTGCACCCGGCGCAGGAGAAGCAGGCTGAGCCATTGCAGCTTCAGCATCTGGAGCAAGTGGTGGCCTGGCTTGAGCAGGAGGCACAAACCGCGAAATCAAAAGACGACCGACCGGCGCTGCTGCGGGCACGACGTGACGCAGCGCTGATCTTGCTGGGTTTCTGGCGCGGTTTCCGCAGCGACGAGTTATGCCGCCTGCAAATTGAACACGTACAGGCCAGTGCCGGTTCAGGCATCACCCTGTATCTGCCTCGCAGCAAGAGCGACCGCGAAAATCTTGGCAAGACTTACCAGACGCCGGCGTTGCAGCGATTGTGTCCGGTGCAGGCATACATCGACTGGATGACCGAGGCCGCATTGGTGCGCGGGCCGGTGTTCCGTGGCATCGACCGCTGGGGTCATTTGAGCGAAGAGGGCTTGCACGCCAACAGCATCATCCCGTTATTGCGCCAGGCACTGGAGCGCGCCGGCATTGCGGCCGAGCACTACACCAGCCATTCGTTGCGACGGGGTTTTGCCACGTGGGCCCATCAAAGCGGTTGGGATTTGAAATCGCTGATGAGTTACGTCGGCTGGAAGGATATGAAATCGGCCATGCGTTACGTAGAAGCCAGTCCGTTTCTGGGGATGACGCGGATTTCGGAAAAGCCGTTGGCGCCCTAGATACCTTTTCCTTCTATTAATACTGTCTGCTAATAGCGAAAACCAATCAGCAGCATGAGGTTTGCCAATGAGCCATCCGTCCGTCGAGTGGGTAGAGTTCACTCCATCAACTTCTTAACCCCTGACGGAGAGTCAACGATGCCTATCATCAACAGCCAAGTTAAACCATTCAAAGCTGACGCATTCAAAAACGGCGACTTCGTAAAAGTCTCGGACGCGGACCTGAAAGGCAAGTGGTCGGTTGTATTCTTCTACCCAGCAGACTTCACCTTCGTTTGCCCGACCGAACTGGAAGACCTGGCTGACAACTACGACGCGTTCCAGAAACTGGGCGTCGAGATCTACAGCGTTTCCACTGACACCCATTTTGCCCACGCTGCCTGGCACAACACTTCGCCAGCCATCGGCAAAATCCAGTACACCATGATCGGCGACCCGACCCACGCTATCTCCCGCAACTTCGACGTACTGATCGAAGAAGCTGGTCTGGCTGACCGTGGCACCTTCGTGATCAACCCAGAAGGCCAGATCAAAATCGTTGAACTGAACGATGGCGGCGTTGGCCGTGACGCTTCCGAGCTGCTGCGCAAAATCAAGGCTGCCCAGTACGTTGCTGCTCACCCAGGCCAGGTTTGCCCAGCCAAGTGGAAAGAAGGCGAGGCCACTCTGGCTCCGTCCCTGGACCTGGTCGGCAAGATCTAAGTCTGTGACACGCTTCAAAGGGCGGAACTCCGCACCTACTCAGTAAGCTGCACCGCCCAATAGAAAAGCCCGGGCGAGATTCGCTCGGGCTTTTTTTCGCCTCAAGAAAAGCAAAGGAAATCGCCCGTATGTTGGACGCCAATCTTAAAGCCCAGTTGAAATCGTACCTGGAACGGGTCACCCAGCCGATCGAGATCGTTGCATCCCTCGACGACGGTGCGAAATCCCGGGAAATGCTCGAACTGCTGAAAGACGTTGCCAGTCTTTCCAGCCAAATTACTTTGCTCGACAACGGTGACGACACTCGTAAACCATCGTTCTCGATCAATCGCCCCGGTGCCGACATAAGCCTGCGTTTCGCCGGCATCCCGATGGGCCACGAATTTACCTCGCTGGTGCTGGCCCTGCTGCAAGTCGGTGGCCACCCTTCGAAAGCCAGTGCGGAAGTGATCGAACAGATCCGCTCGCTCAAAGGCCAGTTCAGCTTCGAGACTTACTTCTCGCTGTCCTGCCAGAACTGCCCGGACGTCGTTCAAGCGCTGAACCTGATGGCCGTGCTCAACCCGAACATCCGTCACGTCGCTATCGACGGCGCGTTGTTCCAGGCCGAAGTCGATGATCGCAAGATCATGGCCGTGCCAAGCATTTACCTGAACGGCGAGATTTTCGGCCAGGGCCGTATGGGCCTGGAAGAAATCCTCGCCAAGATCGACACCAGTGGCGCCGAGCGTCAGGCCGAGAAAATCAGCGCCAAAGAAGCCTTTGACGTGCTGGTGGTCGGCGGTGGCCCGGCAGGTGCTTCGGCAGCGATCTACGCCGCCCGTAAAGGCATTCGCACCGGTGTGGCAGCTGAACGTTTTGGTGGGCAGGTGCTGGACACCATGGCCATCGAGAACTTCATCTCCGTGCAGGAGACCGAAGGGCCGAAACTGGCCAGCGCGCTCGAAGAGCACGTCAAGCAATACGACGTCGATATCATGAACCTGCAACGGGCCACCGCGCTGATCCCGGCGAAGAATCCAGGCGAGTTGCACGAGGTTCGCTTCGAAAGTGGCGCGACCCTCAAGACCAAGGCACTGATCCTCGCCACCGGCGCCCGCTGGCGTGAAATGGGCGTGCCGGGCGAGCAGGAATACAAAGCCAAAGGCGTGTGTTTCTGCCCGCACTGCGATGGTCCGCTGTTCAAAGGCAAGCGCGTAGCGGTGATCGGCGGCGGTAACTCCGGCGTTGAAGCGGCGATCGATCTGGCCGGTATTGTCAGCCACGTCACGCTGCTGGAATTCGACAGCAAGCTGCGCGCCGATGCGGTGTTGCAACGCAAGTTGTTCAGCCTGCCCAACGTCGATGTCATCACCAGCGCACTGACCAGTGAAGTGAAGGGTGACGGCCAGAAGGTGACCGGCCTGGTCTACAAGGATCGCGATTCGGGTGAGTTCAACACGGTGAACCTTGAAGGTATCTTCGTGCAGATCGGTCTGCTGCCCAACACCGACTGGCTCAAAGGCACCATCGAGTTGTCGCCTCGCGGCGAGATCATCGTCGATGCTCGTGGTGAAACCTCGATGCCGGGCGTGTTCGCCGCCGGTGACGTGACGACCGTGCCGTACAAGCAGATCGTGATTGCGGTAGGCGAGGGCGCCAAGGCTTCCCTGAGCGCATTCGATCACTTGATCCGGACATCGGCCCCGGCATAAACCGGACGCTGAAAACACAAAACCCCATGAGTGATCATGGGGTTTTTTGTATGCGCAGCAGATCCCTGTAGGAGCCGGCTTGCTGGCGATGGCGATTTCACTGTTACAACCATTGGGATGGCCGCCGCTTTGCGACGGATCGCCAGCAAGCCGGCTCCTACAGTAGGGCGGTGTGTTTCAGAGTGGCGCTGGCTGGATGATCTCGACCCAGTAAGCATCCGGGTCCTTGATGAATGCCAGGCTCTTCATGCGGCCGTCGTTCAGGCGCTTCTGGAAATCGCAGCCCAGCGCTTCGAAGCGTTCGCACGCAGCGACGATGTCCGGGACCGAGATGCAAATGTGGCCGAAACCGCGCGGGTCGGTGTTGCCGTTGTGGTAGGCGAAATCCGCATCGTTTTCGGTGCCGTGGTTGTGGGTCAGCTCAAGGATACCAGGGATCGATTTCATCCATTGGGTGCGGGCTGCGGCATCGACCGGGATCTGGTTCTTGTCGACCAGCGCCAGGAAATACAGGCTGAACTCGGCTTCCGGGAAGTCGCGCTTTTCCACCAGCGAGAAACCGAGGACCCGCGTGTAGAAATCCAGGGACTTGGTGATGTCTTTGACCCGCAGCATTGTGTGGTTGAACACGAAGCTCTGTGTCGCGGTGTCAGGTTGGGCGGTGACGCCTGGGAAGGTGTTCAATTCGTGCAGGCTCATGGGCCCTCCGGAAAATAAGTGGGGCTAACGAATGGCGTCAATGATACGCAAGGGCGCAGGCATCACCAAACCCAAACCACCCGCTATTGCCTGACAGGCGGACGAGGCTCAGACTTTATCGCTCAATCCGTGAGTATTCATTGCAATGATCCGATCCTGTAAATCGCTGTTCGTTCTGATTTTCCTGTTGTCAGGCGTTACCTGTGCTCATGCGGATGCCCCAATCGTGACCTGGCCAGATGGCTGGGAAGTCGAAGCGACCCCGCCAGATCAGGCCACGCCTCAGGTGTCCCGGCAGCGCGCGGTGAAAAACGATCAGGGCGGTGCGCCGTTGATGGTCATGGAGTTGACCATGACGACAGTGGAAAGCGGTCATCAGGTCAATCTGCAAGGTGTGCTGCTGGAAATGCGCAAGTCCGTGCAGAAGGACTTCTTTCAGGGCGGCTATCAAAGCGTGTGCAACAAAATCCATCCGGCAACGTTGAGTCGTCTGGCGGCACTGGAAACTACCTGCACCATTACGCAGAACGGACGCCACGTGCTTTCGCAAACATTGGTCGCGGCGGTGGATGCCGATAAGGCTTATGTTCTTTCGTACGCAGGGCAGGCAGAGGCTTACAAGGCAAGCCTGGGTGAAATAGAGGCTGCTCGTAACAGCTTGAAACTTTAGATAACGGTTTGCACGGTCGTGCATTTCGCAATGTTTAGATACCCAAAGGGATTAAGCACAAAGTTAGTCGATATGTAGCGAATTGATCGATTTCAATCGTTGCATTTAACAGGTATCCATAAAAAAAGCCCTGCTTGATGCAGGGCTTTTTTTGTCACCGCGAGTGCTTAGCCGCGAAGCCAGGAGTCAACGGTGGAAGCACCGTATTGTTCCTTCCAGGCTTTCAGGCCGCGGTGGTTGCCGCCCTTGGTTTCAATCAGTTCACCGGTGTGCGGATTCTGATAAACCTTGACCACGCGAGCGCGGCGGGTTTTCGGCGCGGCGGCCTGCTGCAGACCGGATTTTGCCGGGTTCGGATCGAGAATGGCGATGATGTCGCGCAAGCTCTTGCCGTAGGTTTTCATCAGCCCCTGGAGCTTTTCTTCGAATTCGATTTCTTTCTTGAGCCCGGCATCATTCTTCAGGGATTCCAGCTGCTTGAGCTGCTCTTGAAGGGCCTTTTCAGCTGCACGAAATTCAGCGAGTCTGGACAATATCTTTACTCCAATAGTGTGTTTGGCTGATACCAACCGCAAACAAAGCTATAAGCCAAGAGCCTTGTAGCGACTCGGTGATAGTGGCTCACCTGCCAATTTATAGCAGGCATGAAAAATTGTAGTAGTTAATGAGCAAAGAGTAAATCCTGACTTTTTCTTCATGTAACGAGAGTAGTCTTTTGATTCAATTTGGTGCGCATCGCCGTTGTCTCGTCGCTTAATGCCATTAGTTAATGGTGACTTAATGCCTTAATGAAGTCTTCACCGGGCATCGGCCGGCCGAACAGATATCCTTGCAGAAAGTTCACGCCATGGGCGGTGAGGTAGTCACTTTGCTCTTCGGTTTCCACGCCTTCGGCGACGATGCCCAGATCGAGCTTGGCCGAGAGTTCGATGATGGTGTCCAGAATGTGCCGGGAGAGGGCGTCGGCGCCGATCAGGGCGACAAAGCTCTGGTCGATTTTCAGGAAGTCGACATTGAACTGGCGCAGATAACCCAGGCTTGAATGGCCGGTGCCGAAGTCATCGATGGCGATCATCACGCCCAGCGCGTGAAGTTGCTCGAACAACTGCAGCGTGATGGCGGTGGGCTCGATCAGTTCACGCTCGGTCAGCTCCAGTACCAGGTGAATGGAGCCTGGCGCAAAGTTGCCCAGAAATGTCCGGCAATCTTCGACCAATTCCAGGTTCTTGCAGTGGCTGGCGGTGATGTTGATGCCCACGTGAAACGGGCTTTCGAATGAGGTCGACAAGGGCGCCAGCAATGCGGCGGTTTGCTGCATTAAAGAACGGGTCATGGGCACGATAAGCCCGGAGTGCTCGGCGAACGGAATAAACAGATCGGGACGAACCAGCCCTTCCTTCGGGTGCTTCCAGCGCATCAGCACCTCGGTGCCTGACCATTTCTTGCTGTCGCCATGAACCACCGGCTGAAAGTAAGGAATGAACTCCGCCGCTTCCAGCGCACGCTGTAGCTCGTGACTCGGCGATGAAGAGCGCTTCTGCAGAATGTGCCCGATGGAACCTGACACCACGCCGAAGAAGATCAGCAAGCTGAACAGCGGCGGATATTCGCTACTCATGTAGCGCCACGTTTCGCCTTCGGGAAATCCGGCTGTTACAGAGAACGCGTAGCGCGAGGAGCCGAGTCTGGTTTGCGCCACGGGCAAAGTGGGGAGGGGGTCTTGATGGAACTGGCCATCGGCGGTCAGCCAATGGGGGCCGACTTGCAGCATCAGTATTGTCGAGCGGCCGATCATGCGCAGTACGTTGCTCAAGTGATAACCGTCCAGCGTGCTCAGCGCGCCCTTTTTTCCTTCGCCGATGCGATACACCAACACTGCGGAATCGGGCGTGACCAGATTGCCTTTCATCAGTTGCAACGTGCCGTTGCTGTAGTCGCCTGCCTCGATTTTTTCGCGGAAGTCGCCGAACAAAGAACTGCAGTAATTGGTGTCGTCCCACACCAGATTGGTCGAGCGCACAAACGGACGGCGGGTGACTTGCTCGCGCAAGGCCAGATTGACGTCAATACAACTTTTCCCGGCCAGCGGCAGCAATTCGCGTGCGGCCTGCGCGGTGTTGTCGAGCATCAGTTCGAATTGGCGGATGGCTTCTTCGGCGGTCAGTCGGGTGCTTTGCTCAAGCGCGCGCTCAGCTTGCAGGTAAAGAATGGCGAACCCGAGCAACATCGGGAGCAAACCACTCAATACGGTGACAATAATCCGTCTGCCACGTTGGCGGCGGGTTTTTACAGTCAGTGGCATTTGCGAAACCTGTAGCGATGAAATAGGGCTCTCAAATGCAGGCAGGACAACGGCACGCCTCCCCAAAAGAGTTCGGTCAGAGGCCATGATAGTTGGCCTTTGTGGCTTATGCCGCTCAACGGTAGGCCAGGCTTGTGGCCAGTTTGATAAAGGCCAGTGCCGCCGGTGAGCTCTGGCGTTGGTCGAGCACGGCCAGGCCGACCTGGCGTGCGATCGCTGGCGATAGCGGTTTTTTCAGGTAGCGGTCGTCGTGATGCGTGGGCAGCGAGCCTTCGGCGACCACGGTCAAGGCATCGCCCCGGCCAACGGTATCCAGCGTGCTGAGCAACTGCGAGCAGCGATAACGGATGTTGGGCGTCAACCGCGCGGCACTGAACAAGCGGGACACCAGCTCCGAAGAGCCGGCCTCGGTCAGCACGAACGGGTCGTGACACAAATCGCCCAGGGTCAGGCTGGTGCGAGCCGCCAGCGGATGATGGGCGGGCAGCAACGCGACCATCTGGTCCTCGAACAACGCAAAGGTGTCGAAGCGCTCCTCGGGCAACACCACGAAGCCGATGTCGATGCGTCGCTCTTCCAGCCACTGGATCACCTGGCGGTCGGGGCCTTCATCAATGTGCACCTCGATGCCGGGGTGCGCGGCGCGGTAGTGCTGCAGAATCGTCGGCAGCAACTTGATCGATGAGGTCGGGCCGAACGAGCCGATGCGCAATGTGCCGCGTTTCATGCCGCGGGCATCCGCTGCTTCCTGGCGCAAGGTGTTGGCCAGCCCGAGCATTGCCCGGGCGCGCAACAGCAGCTGTTGGCCGATGTCACTGAGCTCGACCTGAGACTGATGCCGCCGCAGCAGCTCGACGCCCAGTTCCTGTTCCAACGACTTGAGGGCGTGAGACACCGCGGATTGAGAAATGCCCAGGCGATTGGCCGCTGCCGTAAAGCCGTGAAGTTCGGCAACGAGCGAGAAGATCTCCAGCTGAGTGAGGGTCATGAGCTTTTACTCATTTTACGATGATCGAATATTAGCGAAATGATACGCCATCGAATCGATCTGTCGTTCTGGAGACTTATGACTGCATATGAGCAAAGCCTGTCGGAGCCTTCCGATGTCGCGGTTTATTTCAAACTCGCGGCGGTCACCATGATTTGGGGCGGCACTTTCGTCGCGGGGCGGTTTCTGGCGGACAGCCTCAGCCCGTTGTTCGCTGCCAGCCTGCGTTTTTTGCTGGCCAGCGTGGCGCTGCTGCTGTTTCTGCTGCTCGCGCGCATTCCACTGGCCCGACCGAGCCCTCGGCAATGGTTGCAACTGGCGCTGTTGGGCTTTTTCGGGATTTTTTTCTACAACCTGTGCTTCTTCTATGGCCTGCACTACATCAATGCCTCGCGGGCGTCATTGATCGTGGCGCTGAACCCGGCCGTGATCGGACTGGCCTCGTGGCTGCTGTTCAAGGAGCGCTTGAGTCGAGCGAAAGTCATCGGCATCGCGATCTGCATTGCCGGGGCAAGCCTGGTGATTGTCAGTCGTCATCCGCAGTTGCTGGCCGGTCAGGCGGATGCCTGGTTCGGCGATCTGTTGATTTTCGGCTGCGTGCTCGGTTGGGGCATTTACTCACTGTTCTCCAAGGATCTGAATCAAACCCTGGGGCCGGTGCAAACGGTGACGTATTCGATTTTGCTGGGCACGGTGATGCTCTGGGTGGCCAGTGCCGTCAGGGGCGAGGTGAGTGTTGCGGCGCTGGTCAGCCTTGACCCGGCGCAATGGTTGAGCCTGATGTATCTGGGCGTGTTGGGCTCGGCGCTGGCGTATATTGGCTATTACGACGGCCTGCGCAAAATCGGCGCGACCCGTTCCGGGGTGTTCATCGCCTTGAATCCGCTGACCGCTGTCATCCTGGGTGCGTTGCTGCTCGGCGAGCAATTGACCCTGACGATGTGTCTGGGCGGCGGGCTGATTCTGGCGGGGATTTTCCTCTGCAACAAACCCCTTGCGCGAGCAGGGAAAAAGGGGATTTGATACAGAAGGCGGACAAATCTATTTACGCTGTGTAGAATCCGGTTACGCATATAAGAATAAATGGCTTCTGGCAGCAGAAGCCTCGCCCGTAATAGCCTTGGGTCGACAATGAAGAGTTTTGGGTTTCAATTGATCTACGGTGACTTCCTCGCGCGCAGCGTGCGGGGCATCTCCTGCGCGCCACCCGCCGGTCTCAGCATTGCCAGCAACTAACGATTCGTTAATTGACCAGAAAATGATGAGGCGCCGACCATGGCAGATTTATACGAAAACCCGATGGGCCTGATGGGCTTTGAATTCATTGAATTCGCATCGCCAACCCCGAACACACTGGAGCCGATCTTCAAGATCATGGGCTTCACCAAAGTCGCGACCCACCGTTCCAAAGACGTGCACCTGTATCGCCAGGGCGCGATCAACCTGATCCTCAACAACGAACCTCACAGCGTCGCTTCCTACTTCGCGGCCGAGCACGGCCCGTCGGTGTGCGGCATGGCGTTCCGCGTCAAGGATTCGCAAAAGGCCTACAAGCGTGCACTGGAACTCGGCGCGCAGCCGATCCACATCGAAACTGGCCCGATGGAACTGCACCTGCCGGCGATCAAAGGCATCGGCGGCGCGCCGCTGTACCTGATCGACCGTTTCGGTGAAGGCAGCTCGATCTACGACATCGACTTCGTGTTCATCGAAGGCGTTGACCGCAACCCGGTCGGTGCCGGCCTGAAGATCATCGACCACCTGACTCACAACGTGTATCGCGGCCGCATGGCGTACTGGGCGAACTTCTACGAGAAGCTGTTCAACTTCCGTGAAATCCGCTACTTCGACATCAAGGGCGAATACACCGGCCTGACCTCCAAGGCGATGACCGCGCCGGACGGCATGATCCGCATCCCGTTGAACGAAGAGTCCTCCAAGGGCGCCGGGCAGATCGAAGAGTTCCTGATGCAGTTCAACGGCGAGGGCATCCAGCACGTGGCGTTCCTCAGCGATGATCTGATCAAGACCTGGGATCACCTGAAAAGCATCGGCATGCGCTTCATGACCGCGCCACCGGAAACCTATTACGAAATGCTTGAAGGCCGCTTGCCGAACCACGGCGAACCGGTTGATCAACTGCAAGCGCGAGGCATCCTGCTGGACGGTTCGTCCGAGTCGGGCGACAAGCGTCTGCTGTTGCAGATCTTCTCGGAAACCCTGATGGGCCCGGTGTTCTTCGAATTCATCCAGCGTAAAGGCGACGACGGGTTCGGCGAGGGTAACTTCAAGGCGTTGTTCGAATCGATCGAACGTGACCAGGTTCGTCGTGGTGTGCTCTCCACCGACTAAGTTGATTCACCGATAAAACTGTGGGAGCGAGCCTGCTCGCGATAGCGGTCTGTCAGCCAACATCAATGTTGCGTTTGACGACGCTATCGCGAGCAGGCTCGCTCCCACATTTGTTTTGTGTGTCTGTTAAGGGCGGCGTTGTCGCATCATGTGCTTGAACCCTTCGAACATCAGCACCAGCACCGCCATCCAGATCGGAATGTAGGTCAGCCATTCCCCGGTCTTGATGCTTTCCCCGAGCAACAACGCAACGCCAAGCAACAGCACCGGCTCGACGTAGCTCAACAGCCCGAACAGGCTGAAGGGCAACAGCCGGCTGGCGATGATGTAGATCACCAGCGCCGACGCACTGATCACGCCGAGTAGCGGGATCAACAGTGACAGCCACGGATGCTGATCAAACACATTGAAACCTTGCTCGCCGGTCTGTACGAACCAGAAGGCCACCGGCAGCGTCAACGCCATGTCCAGCCACAAGCCGCCGAGGTTGTCCGTCGCCAGACGCTTGCGCAGGATGAAATACGTTGGATAGCCGATGCACACCAGCAACGTCGCCCAGGAAAAACCACCGACCTGATACACCTCGTTGATCACACCGAGGCAGGCAAAAAACACGGCAATTTTCTGTAGATAGGAGAGGCGCTCACCGTAGGCGAGCCGTCCGGTCAGGACCATGGTCAGTGGCAACAGGAAATAGCCCAGCGACACATCAAGGCTGTAGCCGTTGAGCGGCGCCCACATGAACAGCCAGAGTTGCACGCCCAGCAGGGCCGAAGAGGCGATCAGGGCGGCAATCAGTTTTGGCTGGGCGATGGCTCGGCGAACGAGCTCGACCACACGCTTCCATTCGCTGGAGACCACCATGAACACGGTCATGCACGGCACTGTCAGCAGCATGCGCCAGCCAAAAATTTCCACACCGCTCAACGGGTTGAGCAGTGAGGTGTAGTAATACATGACGGCAAACAGCACAGAGGCTGAAACCGATAGAGCGATACCTTTAGACAAACTGTCCTCGCGAAGTTGAACGTGAAACGGGGTGCGGAGGATACGTGGTTTTTGTGCTGAATATTGTCCGGATGATCAATATTTACAACACCCGACACCCTGTGGGAGCGAGCAGGCTCACTCCTACAGTAGTCTTGTGTTGATTCAGGCGTTGCGCGGTTTACGGCCCGACACGAAATGGCTCACGTCATTGAACCCTGGCGTGGACGCATGCCCCGGTGTCACCAGCGAGTCGATAAACGCTTCATCCTGCGCCGTGATCTTCACCGCCTGCGCCTTAGTGTAGGCATCCCATTGCTCTTCGGTACGCGGCCCGACAATGGCCGAGGTGACGGCGCTGTTGTTCAGCACCCAGGCAATCGCGAATTCGACGATACCGACGCCGCGATCTTGCGTGTATTGCTGGATCTGCTGGGCGATGCGCAGGGATTCGACGCGCCATTCGGTTTCCAGAATACGTTTGTCGGCGCGCCCGGCGCGGCTGTTGGCATCCGGTTTTACATCCGGCGCATATTTGCCGCTGAGCACGCCGCGCGCCAGCGGGCTGTAAGGCACAACGCCCAAACCGTAGTTCTGCGCGGCGGTGATCTGTTCGGTTTCGGCCTGGCGATTGACGATGTTGTACAGCGGCTGGCTGATGACAGGGCGGTCGACACCCAGTTTGTCCGCCACGCGAATGACCTCGGCGATGCGCCAGCCACGGTAGTTCGACAACCCCCAGTTGCGGATTTTGCCCTGGCGAATCAGGTCGCCGATGGCCGACACCGTCACTTCCAGCGGCGTGTTGTGGTCTTCGCGGTGCAGGTAATAAAGGTCGACGTAGTCGGTGCCCAGGCGCGTGAGGCTGGCATCGATGCCATTGAAAATGTGCTTGCGGCTCAGGCCGCTGCGGTTCGGCACACCGTCCACCGGGCCGAAACCGACCTTGGTGGCGAGCACCCATTCGTGGCGGTTGCCGGCGATCGCTTCGCCGACGATCTCTTCAGAGCGACCGTTGGTGTAGACGTCGGCGGTGTCGATGAAATTGATGCCCTGGTCCCAGGCCTTGTCGATGATCCGCAGGGAATCTTCGGTGCTGGTCTGTTCGCCGAACATCATGGTCCCCAGGGTCAGGGTGGACACCTGCAATCCCGAGTGACCCAGCGTGCGGTAGCTCATGACGAAATCCTTTTACCAGTGGGAAAGGCTCAATCAAATACCAGAACAACCGCATGGGGCAAACACAATTATTGCCCCCCCCCACAATCAAATGTGGGAGCGAGCCTGCTCGCGATTGCGGTTCAACATTCAACAGCTATGTTGACTGACACTCCGCTATCGCGAGCAGGCTCGCTCCCACAGGGGACAGGTGTCAGACGCGCAGGGTGCGGGTCATGCGCAACGCCAGCAGGCTGCCGCAGACAATCACGCCCGCCAGCAAGTACAACGCGGCATCGGTCGAGCCAGTAGTGTCCTTGACCCAACCGACCAGGTACGGGCTGAGGAAGCCGGCCATCTGGCCCATCGAGTTGATCAACGCCAGGCCACCGGCAGCCGCGCCGGCGCTCAGCAGTGCGGTCGGCACCGGCCAGAACATCGGCAGGCCGGTGAGGGCGCCCATGGTGGCGATCGTCAGGCCAAGGATGGCAATGGCTGGCGTGGTGGCGAAGTTCACGGCGATCAGCAGGCCCACTGCGCCCATCAACATGGGCACCACCAAATGCCAGCGACGTTCTTTGCGCAAGTCCGCCGAGCGGCCGACCATCAACATGAACACGGCCGCCAGCAGGTACGGGATCGCACTCAACCAGCCGATCACCAGGTTATCGTTGAAGCCCAGGTTCTTGATGATCGACGGTAGCCAGAAGTTGATCGCGTAGACCCCGCTCTGGATGCAGAAGTAAATCAAACCGAACGCCCAGATTGCCGGGTTCTTGAACACCGCCAGCAGCGAGTCGGTGGTGGTTTTCGGTTTGTTGGCCAGGTCTTCAGCGTGGTCGGCTTCCAGCACCGAGCGTTCGAACGGCGTGAGCCATTTGGCGTTGGCGTAACTGTCGCTCAGCAGGAAGTAGGCGAGGGCGCCGAGGATCACGGTCGGGATGCCTTGCAGCAGGAACATCCACTGCCAGCCGGCCAGGCCACCCTGGCCCGCAGCGAAGTGGTTGAGGATCCAGCCAGAGAACGGGCTGCCGAGCAGGCCGGACACCGGGATCGCCGACATGAACAGCGCCATGATGCGGCCACGGCGGAAGGTCGGGAACCACTGCGAGAGGTACAACACCACGCCCGGGAAGAACCCGGCTTCGGCCGCGCCGGTGAACAGGCGCAAGGTGTAGAACTCGGTCGGGGTGGTGACGAACAACAGGCAGGTCGACAGCGTGCCCCAGGTGATCATCATCAGCGCGATCCAGCGGCGCGGGCCGAACTTGGTCAGCGCCAGGTTGCTCGGTACGCCGCACAGCACGTAGCCGATAAAGAAGATCCCGGCGCCGAGGCCGTACACGGTTTCACTGAATTTCAGCGCGTCGAGCATCTGCAGCTTGGCAAATCCAACGTTCACCCGGTCGAGGTAGTTGAACAGGTAGCAGATGAAGATGAAGGGGATCAAACGCAGGGTAATGCGTTTGTAGACGGCGTTTTTTTCGTCAACGATGGCCTGGGTAGCGGCGGCGCTCTGTGACATGGCGGGCTCTCTCTTTATTATGATTTTTTGCGATGCAAAGGGTAACGTTGATCGCCCTGAGAGTCTCGACCACCCTCAGGGCTGCTGTCTTTGTGCCTGAGCACAGGGTTTGCAACCAAGCCCTGTGCGGGTGAACAACCGCGCTTTGAAGGACCACCACAATGTTCGAACTCGATCACGACCTGGCCCAGGACATCGTCGACCGGGCGATGGCCATCCTGCCTTACAACGTCAACGTCATGGACAGCCAGGGGTTGATTCTCGGCAGTGGTGAACCGGAGCGGGTCAACACCCGGCACGAAGGCGCGCAACTGGTGCTGGCCAACGGGCGGGTGGTGGAAATCGATGCGCAAACCGCTATCCACCTCAAGGGCGTACAACCGGGCATCAACCTGCCGCTGTTGCTCGATCAACGGCTGATTGGCGTGCTCGGCATCACCGGCGAACCCGAGCAATTGCGCACCTACGCCGAACTGGTGCGCATGACCGCCGAGATGCTGGTGGGCCAGCGCAATCAGCAGGCCGAGCAGCAATGGCGGCGCCAGCGTTGCGATGATTTGCTGGCGTTGCTGCTCAGCGAGGCAGGGGATTCGCCGCGCTTGATCGATGAGGCGCAACAGCTCGGGCTCAAACCGCAACTGACGCGGGTGCCGTATTTGTTCGAGCTGGGAATGGAGCACGGTCCGGGGCAAACCGTCGACGCACTCAGCGCCTGGCTGACCTCGCGCTACCCGGACAGTTGGTGCGTGAGTTCGGCCAAGTCGTCGTTGCTGTGGTGCCGGCCGGCCAACCAGGCGATCGAGAACGACCGCTTGCTGGAAAAGCTCGACGGCCTCGGCTGGAATATCTTGCGCATCGCCGTGGGCGGACAGGCCGATGGCTTGTCGGGTTTGCGCCGTTGCTATCGGCGGGTCGGCGACTTGCTGGCCTATGGGCGCGATGTGCTGCCGCATTCTCGTCTGTTGACGCTGACCCGTTATCGATTGCCGGTGATGCTCTGGCGCCATCGCAACGATGATGCGCTGGACGAATTACTCAAGCCCTTGCGCAAAGTCATCGCCAAGGACGGCAACGGCCAATTGCTGGCGACGTTGCGCAGTTGGTGCGATCACGACGGCCAGAGCCAGGCCTGCGCCGATGCGCTGGGCATTCACCGCAACAGCCTGCGTTACCGGATGGAGCGGATTGCCGAGCTCAGCGGCGTCGACCCGTTGCGCCTCGATGGCATGCTGGCGCTGTACCTCGGCGTGCAGCTACTCCCACAAACCGAAACAACACCGCCCCTGTAGGAGCCGGCTTGCTGGCGATCCACTTAACGCGGTGTTCCTGATCCACCGCGTCGTACGCAATCGCCAGCAAGCCGGCTCCTACAGGGGATGCGTAAACCTGTCGTTTTGTGAAAATGAACAATAATCCTCCGTGCCACTTGTGCAGCGGACCGGCGTTATTGTTCAGGCCGGCTGGCAGCATGGGGGCATTGGAACTGGAGAATTCGCATGAAAATCGTCATCGCCCCCGATTCGTTCAAGGACAGCCTCAGCGCACAAGGCGTGGCCGATGCCATTGCCCTTGGTCTGGTTGAAGTCTGGCCCGATGCGCAACTGGTCAAATGCCCGATGGCCGATGGGGGCGAAGGCACGGTCGAGTCGATTCTGGCCGCCTGCGAAGGTCAACTGCGTCGCACCCGCGTCAAAGGGCCGCTGGGCACAACGGTCGACGCCGCGTGGGGCTGGTTGCCCCAGAGCCTCACCGCCATCATCGAGATGGCCGAGGCCAGCGGCCTGCAACTCGTTCCGCCGGGGCAACGCGATGCGTGCATCAGCAGCACCTTCGGCACCGGTGAGTTGATCCGCGCGGCACTCGACGCCGGAGCGCAACGGGTGATCCTGGCGATTGGCGGCAGCGCCACCAACGACGGCGGTGCAGGGGCGATGCAAGCGCTGGGCGTGAAACTGCTCGATGCACAAGGCCAAACCCTGGAACCCGGCGGGTTGGCACTGGCGCAACTGGCGCGCATCGATCTCAGTGGCATCGATCCGCGTCTGACCGACGTGCGCTTCGACATCGCCGCCGACGTCAACAATCCACTGTGCGGCCCCCACGGCGCCTCTGCGATTTTCGGTCCGCAAAAAGGCGCAACGCCTGCGCAGGTCGAGCAGCTGGATCGCGCCCTCGGGCACTTCGCCGGGCTTTGCGCCCAGGTCCTCGGCAATGACGTGCGTGACGAGCCGGGCAGCGGCGCGGCGGGTGGCCTGGGGTTTGCCGCCAAGGCCTTCCTGGGCGCGCAGTTCAAGGCCGGGGTTGAAGTGGTCGCCGAATTGGTCGGCCTGGCCGATGCGGTCAAGGGCGCCGACCTGGTGATCACCGGCGAAGGCCGCTTCGATGCACAAACCCTGCGCGGCAAGACACCGTTTGGTGTCGCACGCATCGCCGGGCAACACGGCGTGCCGGTCATCGTCATCGCCGGCACCTTGGGCGAGAGCTATCAGGCCCTGTACGCGCATGGCATCGACGCCGCGTTTGCCTTGGCGAGCGGGCCGATGACCCTGGAGCAGGCGTGCACCGAGGCGCCACGGTTGTTGCGTGAGCGTGCGAGCGACATCGCCCGGGTCTGGCGTATCGCCAAACGCAAAACCTGATACCCCACGGCCATTGTAGGAGCGAAGCTTGCTCGCGAAGGACGTCAACGATGACGCAGGTTGTCTGTATGAACGCGTTGCCCTCACGACCTTCGCGAGCAAGCTTCGCTCCTACAGGGGGATGCGGCGAACCAAAGATCAGTGTTTCACGGATGAAACACTCGTAATCCCTTGAAATATATTTCGCAAATCCCCGCAAAAATCCTCAACCCCAGCCGATACAGATATCAGGCGCACACAAACCTATTACAACAGTGGCGCCAGCCTGAGCGGTGCGCCTCAATGCCCGCCCGCCAGTGATCACGGCAAGGACGCTCGAAGACTCAATCACCCGAGTATCGTCCTATGTCCCTGCGTAATCTGAACATCGCGCCTCGAGCTTTCCTGGGTTTTGCTTTCATTGCCTTGCTGGTCATCGTGCTGGGTGTATTTGCCGTGAGCCGCATGACGACCATTCGCCAGGCATCGGTCGATATGGAGACGACGCAACTGCCCAGCATCGGGTTTTTGGGCAACATGACGGAAAACGTCCTGCGCATGCGCATCCTCTCGTTCCGGGTGTTGGTCAACCGCGAACCCGCCGCGTTGCAGGAAGCCCAGACTCGCATCAGCGTCCTCACCGACAAGCTGCGCAGCGCTCAGGCCAGCTACGCAGCTTTGCCCGCCCAGCCAGAAGAAGCCGCGCTGTACAAGACGTTCATGGCCACCCTCGACAACTACATGCAAGCGCAGAACCAGATGATGGAACTGTCGCGGCAGAACAAGCTGGATGAGATGCGCACCCTGATCAATACGCGGATCAAGGACGGCACCGACCAGATGGGCGAGCAGCTCAATAAACTGGTGGCACTCAACACCACCGATGCCAAGACCGCATCGGCCGAAGCGGGCGAACACTACAGCAATGCCATCACCGGCATCGTGGTCGTTGCGGTGATTGCCGCACTGATGACCGTGTTGCTGGCCTGGCTGTTGACCCGCAGCATCGTCACCCCGCTGAACCGTGCATTGCAGGCTGCTGAAACCATCGCGGGCGGCAACCTGCGCAACGTCATCGAAGTCGATGGCAAGGATGAACCGGCCCGTTTGCTCGGCGCGTTGTCCGCGATGCAGGCCAGTTTGCGCAAAACCATCGAGCAGATCGCCGGTTCCGCCACGCAGTTGGGCGCCGCTGCCGAAGAGCTGAGCACGGTCACGCAAGAAGCGTCCCGCGGTCTGCAACAGCAAAACAATGAAATCGAACAAGCCGCCACCGCTGTCAACGAAATGACCGCTGCCGTGGAAGAGGTGGCGCGCAACGCCGTGTCGACCTCCGAAGCCTCGAACCAGTCGACCCAGGCTGCTCGTGAAGGTCGCGACCGCGTGGTGGAAACCGTCGATGCGATCCAGACCATGACCCACGACGTGCAGAACACTTCGCTGATGATCGAAGGCCTGGCCGCTCAGGGCCGGGACATCGGCAAGGTGCTGGACGTGATTCGCGCCATTGCCGAGCAGACCAACCTGCTGGCACTGAACGCCGCGATTGAAGCGGCCCGTGCCGGTGAAGCCGGGCGTGGTTTTGCGGTGGTGGCGGACGAGGTGCGGGCGCTGGCGCATCGCACGGCGCAATCGACTCAGGAAATCGAGAAGATGGTGGCCGGCATCCAGAACGGTACGGGGGAGGCGGTGTCGTCGATGCAGCAAAGCAATCAGCGCACCCACAGCACCCTGGAAATGGCCCGAGCCGCCGGTGTCGCGCTGGAGCAGATCACCCAGTCGATCCATCTGATCAACGAACGCAACCTGGTGATCGCCAGCGCGTCCGAAGAGCAGGCGCAGGTGTCCCGCGAAGTCGACCGCAACCTGGTGAACATTCGCGACCTGGCGACCCAGTCCGCTGCCGGGGCCAATCAGACCAGCGCTGCCACCCACGAGCTGTCGCGCCTGGCCGTTGATTTGAATGCCATGGTGGCGCGGTTTGTGATTTGAATCGCTGCGTGGCACTGGCGGTTCCGCCACATCATGGAAGCAACCAGTGCCAAATGCCATCTGCAATGCGATTTCTATTTTTGATCCAAAACAATGTTGACAGCACGGTACTGAGAGATCGGGCCGACGTGTCCAGAACGGTCTTTCAGGCTGTAAAAAAAGTAATGTAATCCATTACCGATCACGCGGATAATTTCTCCTTTCACAGGTATGACCGTGTCGGAATTCGAGTCATGCACGGTGCAATTCACTACAGGAGGGCTGGCGAAGTTACCCAGGTGCAGTGAAATCACATCGCCGGCTCGCTGATCAATATATTTAGAAACGACGATCGGTACTGAATCATTGTTTTCAGCCAAGTATGCAGTGGTGATTCCGTTTTGTTCGACTTCATCTGGAATACCCACCTGTTGGCCCGGGTTTCCTGCGTTTGGCGGTGTTTTATCAACGGTAAAAAAACTCGCTTGGGAGAACATCGAGCTTGCTGAGATGGTCAGGGAGTAGCTCGCTTTGTAACGGCCCTCGGCCATGAAGTACTTTGGCTCGATTGGAAGCTGGAGAGGGAATATTTTTGGGTCAATGGGTGTTATGAAATCAAATTGATAGACGCGAACATCATTTACTAGCAGCTCCAAACGTACTCGTTGGTTTGGTGGCGTTGGAAACACTCCATCCCAGTCAGGAACTGACATAAGAAGGGGTTTGTAAAGCTGTTCGACGGGCAGCAGGTTTTCCTGGCCGCCGGGAAGATCTGGCAGTGCACCCAGAATTCCAGGGGCTTCGAGTTCTTGTATTTGCAGATTTAAATTCGACATTTAAGTGCTCTGAGTAAAAGGTAAGTGGAACCTCACGTCTCGACTGCAGAGGTATCGAGGCCAGTTAAACGAAATAGCGTGGCACCCGTCTACTGTCAGATATGACAGGTGGTCGTTTTCTGCAAGGGGTGTCACAGTGCGCGGTGATGCCGCGCAGGTGGCGCGTTTCGTGATTTGAGATAGGGTTGAGACTAGGAACACGCGCGATTGGAGAAATACATGCGCTATTCAGCCTTGACCCAACGAATTGCCGGAGACGGCGCTGCGGCCTGGCAGATTCATTACCGAGCATTGGAATTACGAGAGCAGGGCGTCGATGTGTTGCTGTTGTCGGTGGGCGATCCGGACTTCGATACGCCGCGTCCCATCGTCCAGGCGTGCATTGACAGCCTGCTGGCTGGCGACACGCATTACTCGCAAGTGCGCGGCAGTCGCGGGCTACGCGACAGCATCGTCAACCGTCACCGGCGTTGCAGTGGTCAGGAGGTCGATGCGGATCAGGTGATTGTGACGCCCGGCGCCCAGTGCGGGGTGTATTCGGTCGTGCAATGCCTGCTCGATCCGGGCGATGAAGTGATCGTCGCCGAACCGATGTACGTGACTTATGAAGGCGTGTTCGGCGCCTGCGGGGCGAAAGCGGTGCCGGTGGCGGTGCGTCCGGAGAACGGCTTTCGCGTTGATCCGGCGGATGTCGCGGCGCTGATCACGCCGAAAACCCGCGCGCTTTTGCTCAACAGTCCAAACAACCCTTCCGGTGCCAGTCTGTCGCTGAAGATCTGGCAGGAACTGGCGTCGCTGTGCATTCGGCACAACCTGTGGCTGATCAGTGACGAGGTTTACAGCGATCTGTTGTACGAGGGCGAGCACATCAGCCCGGCCAGCCTGCCGGGCATGGCCGAGCGCACCGCGACGCTCAACAGCCTGTCCAAATCCCACGCCATGAGCGGCTGGCGGGTCGGTTGGGTGATCGGGCCCAAGCCCTTGATTGACCATCTGGAACATCTGTCGTTGTGCATGCTGTTCGGCATTCCGGACTTTGTGCAGAAGGCGGCGCAAGTTGCGCTGGAGGGTGATCTGCCGGAAGTGGCGATGATGCGCGAAGAATACCGTCAACGCCGTGACCTGGTGTGCGCGAGCCTGAGTGCGTGCCCGGGGGTGCGGGCGGTTCGGCCCGATGGCGGGATGTTTGTGATGGTCGATGTGCGCCAGACCGGGTTGTCTGCCCAGCACTTCGCCGAGCGGCTGCTGGAGGGCTATGGCGTTTCGGTGCTGGCCGGCGAAGCGTTCGGGCCGAGCGCTGCGGGGCACATCCGGATCGGGTTGGTGGTGGATCAACGGAAACTGGCGGATGCGTGTCGGCGGATTGCGTTGTGTGCGGCGGATCTTTTGGAGGCCCGGCGCGCCTGAGGGCCTCTTCGCGGGCAAGCCTCGCTCCTACAGAAGTTCGCGATTCCTCTGTAGGAGCGAGCGGTGCGACGATTCGACTTGCCCGCGAAGACTGACTGACAGGCGCTACATCTCTTAATCCTTCCACGCCCGGGTATTCACCAGATTCTTCGGCCGCTCACCCGCCAACGCTGCCAGCAGATTGTCCACCGCACACGTCGCCATCGCTTCGCGCGTTTCATGGGTCGCTGAGCCAATGTGCGGCGTCGCCACCACGTTGTTCAGTTGCAACAGCGGCGAGTCCGGGTTCAGCGGTTCGCGTTCGAACACATCCAGCCCCGCTGCGCGAATCTGCCCGGAACGCAACGCTTCGATCAGCGCTGTCTCGTCCACCACTTTGCCCCGTGAAATGTTGATGAAGATCGTCTCTGGACGCATCAGCGCAAACTGTTCAGCACCGATCAGCCCCTCGGTTTCCACTGTCAGCGGCAACGTCAGGCAAACGAAATCGGCCTGCTGCAACAGCTCCGGCAGGCTGCGGTATTGCGCATTGAAGCGCTGTTCCACCGCCGGTTTCGGCGAGTGGCTGTGATAGATCACCGGCATGCCGAAACCGAAATGCCCGCGTTGGGCCAACGCTTCGCCGATCCGCCCCATGCCAATGATGCCCAGGGTTTTGCCGTGCACATCGCTGCCGAAATGCACGGGGCCGATGTTGCGGTTCCACTGGCCGGCACGAACCATGTTCGCCAGTTCCACCACGCGCCGGGCCGTCGCGAGGATCAGCGCAAAACCGGTGTCGGCGGTGGTTTCGGTGAGCACGTCCGGGGTGTTGCTGAGCAGGATTCGCCGCTCGGTCAGGTAGTCGATGTCGTAGTTGTCGACGCCCACCGAAACGCTGGCAATGGCGCGTAGATTCGGCGCCAGATCCAGCAGGCCCGCGTCCAGTTTCAGACTGGCACCGAGCAACCCGTGAGCGCGGGGCAGGGTCTCGCGCAGTTGCGCCAGGCCATCGGCGTCGAGGTTGTCGATCAACGTCACGTCGGTCTGCTCATGCAGGCGAGCCATCAGCAACGGCGAGAGTTTCTTGTACAGCACGACCTGCTTTTTCATCGTATTCATCTCTGCATCAATTCAAGGATGGGCGGCGGTCGGGCGTGTTTGCGCAACCGCAGGACGTTCCCGGTCGCTGGCGCCGGGCTTGAGGAGAATCGTCAGCACCACCGAAAACATCAGCGCGCCGCTCATCAGCAGGTACGACGCGCCCGGCGAACCGGTGGAGCTGTTCAGGTAACCGACCAGATAAGAGCCGCCAAACGAGCCCAGCGCGCCCATGCTGTTGATCAACGCCATGGCGCCACCGGCGACGTTGGCCGGGAGGATTTCCGGGATGATCGCGAAGAACGGTCCGTAAGGCGCGTACATGCAGGCCCCGGCAATCACCAGCAGGGTGTACGACCACCAGAAATGTTCGGCGCCCAGCGCGTATGATCCGTAGAACGCAATCGAGGCGATCAGCAGCGGCGGCCAGACAAAGCGTTTGCGCTTTTGCAGTTTGTCCGAGCCCCAGGACACCAGCAGCATCCCGATCACCGCCGCCAGATACGGCAGCGCCGACAGCCAGCCGGCTTCGACCATGTCCATTTGCGCGCCGGCCTTGAGGATCGACGGCAGCCACAGCACGAAGCCGTAGACGCCAATGCTCCAGCAGAAAAACTGCAGGGCCAGGATGATCACTTTCGGCGAGCGGAAGGCCTCGGCGTAGTTCTTCACCGCCTTGATGCCCACCTGTTCGGCGGCGAGGGCGCTTTCCAGATCGTGCTTTTCGGCGTCGCTGAGCCACTTGGCCTGGGCCGGACGATCATCCGCCAGGCGCCACCAGATAAACGCCCAGAGCACTGCCGGCAAACCTTCGATGATAAACATCCAGCGCCAGCTGTAATGCTGCACCAGATAGCCCGACACCACCGACATCCAGAGCATGGTCACCGGGTTGCCGAGGATCAGAAAAGTGTTGGCCCGCGAGCGTTCGGCACGGGTGAACCAGTGGCACAGGTAGATCAGCATGGCCGGCATCACCGCGGCTTCGACCACGCCGAGCATGAAGCGAATGACTATCAGCCAGTAGGCGTTGGAGACGATCCCGGTGAGCGTCGCCAGACTGCCCCAGAGGATCAGGCTGACGAAAATCAGTTTCTTCACACTGTGTTTTTGCGCGTAGATCGCGCCGGGCACCTGGAAGAAAAAGTAGCCGAGGAAGAACAGTGCGCCGAGCATCGACGACAGGCCTGGCGTGATCATCAGGTCGGCGGCCATCCCGGAGGCGGCGGCGAATCCGTAGTTGGCGCGGTCCAGGTACGCCAGGCTGTAGGTGATGAATACGATGGGCATGATGTACCACCAGCGGCGGGTGGCGAGCGTTGCGGTTTTCATGAGTGGTGCTCCTGAGCTTGTTGTTTTTGTCGCAGCAGGTAACGGGTTTAAATCTTCGGTGATTGAGCGGGCCTCATCGCTAGCAGGCTAGCTCCCACACTGGATCTATAGGCGACACAAATCCCCTGTGGGAGCCAGCCTGCTGGCGATAGCGGTCTCGAATTCGATGGACATTTCGGATCGGGTCGGCAAACCCTCCATATCCCCACGACTCTGTACCGCACGGCTACCAATCCAGTTGGCGCGTTTCACGGCGTCGGCAACGCTGTGGTTTTCCAGCAGCGCGCTGATCATGCCGACGGCAAACCCGTCACCGGCACCGACCGTGTCGACCACCGTTTCCACGGGCACGCCCGCCACGAAACCGTCATCCAGATGCGTGCGGTAATACGCGCCGTGCGGGCCGAGCTTGATCGCCACCGCTTCGGCGCCCTGGTCGAGGTAAAACGCGGCGATGTCAGCCGGGTCTTCATAGCCGGTCAGCAAGCGACCTTCACTCAAACCCGGCAGCACCCAGTCGGCGAGGGCGGCGAGGCGGTTGATTTCGCTGATCATCTGTTGCGTGCTGGCCCACAGGCTCGGGCGCAGGTTCGGGTCGAAGGACACGCTGCGCCCGGCTTCACGCATGCGCGTCATCAGTTCGAAAGACATCTGTCGCGCCGTTTCCGAGAGCGCCGGAGGAATGCCGGTGGCGTGCAAGTGCCGCGCCTTGAGCAGTTCGGGGATGATCGACCGGGGCGACAGATGACTCGCCGCCGAGCCGCGCCGAAAGTACTCGACCCTGGGATCGTCGCCATCGTCGGTGCGTGACTTGAGCTGAAACCCGGTCGGGTGTGCGGCATCGAGGGCAACGTTACTGCAATCCAGGCCTTCCTTTTTCAAGGTGTCGATCACGAAGTGCCCCAGAGAGTCGTCACCGACCCGGCTCAGCCACGTCACCTTGAACCCCAGTCGCGATAAACCGATGGCGACGTTGCTGTCGGCCCCGGCAATGCGTTTGTGGAAGTGGTCGACGTTGGCGAGGTCGCCATTTTGATCGGCGACAAACATCGCCATGGTTTCGCCGAACGACAGGATATCGATCTCAGACATGAGCGCTCTCCAGGCGTGCTTGCCCCAAGTGGGCGAGGGCGGCGACATGCTCGGTGGTGAGCTGCACCAGGTCATCGGCTTGCAGTGGATATTCCGCGGCCCGCATCACGCCTTGGGCCATGTGCCGCAGCAGTTGTTCCCACGAATGCAGGTCGCTGGCAGCAGGCGGCATGGCGACCAGTTTGCCATCGGCCCGGCGCGACACGGCTTTGCAGTGCACGTAGCCAACGTGGCGCCCTAGCAGGCGCGCGGCGCTGCTGGCGGACTGGTCCTGCCAGTGCCAGTTGCCGATGTCGAAGGTCATTTTGATCGGCAGATTGTGTTGCTCGACCGCTGCGAAAAAACGCTGGAACGGTTCGATGCGACCGCCGTGCAGGGTCTGATCGTTTTCCACCAACAGTTGCACGGCGCTTTTGCCCAGGATCCGGGCGAGGGTTTGCAGGTCGCTGGTGTCGGTGAAGTAACCGAGGGACACCTTCAGCCATTTGGCGCCGAAGGCCTGGGCGCGTTGCAGGGCGGTGATCAGTTGCGGATTGGGTTTCGACTGGCCGGCCAGCCACAGTTCCATCGGCGAGGAATACACGCTTTCGAGGCCTTGCGCCTGGGTGGCATCGGCCAGTTGGGCGGGGTCTTCAACGGTCAGCAGTTCTTCGCGCCATTCGATGTGGCTGGCGCCCGCAGCCGCGAGGATATCGATGAAACTGCCTTGACCGCGCTGGCGGACGAGGTCGGCGCCGTAGCTGGAGAGGCTGATGGAAACGGGTGGTTTATGCATTGTCATGGACCTCTGAAACCGGTTTCATTTTTGTTCAAAAAAAAGGATGAGGTTTTGTGGTGATCTTTTGGGCCCCTTCGCGGGCAAGCCTCGCTCCTACAGAGGTATCGCGAGCCTCTGTAGGAGCGAGGCTTGCCCGCGAAGGGGCCGAAACATTCACCGAGAATTTCCCAGGGTCGACCCACGCACAATCAACCGAGCCGAAAAATCCATCGTCCGCACCGGCCCGTCATCCCCGCGCAAACGCTTGAGCAAGCATTCAAATGCACTCGCACCCATCTCGGTCGTCGGTTGGGCGAGGGCGGTGATGCCGCTGCCCACCAGCGGGTACCAATCCAGGTCATCGAGGGCGATCAAGCCGACATCCTCGAACAACGTGCACTGCAATTCGCGCAACGCATGGGTCGCGGCCAGCGCCGCAATCCCGTTCGCGCAGAACAGCGCCTTCGGGCCGGGGCCGGGTGTATCGAGAAAGGTTTTGAGATTTGCCGTGAGGTCACTGCCGGTTTCGCTCATCGTTCCGCGCAGCGCCGAACGCCGGGCGATCTGCGCCTTGAAACTGCTGACTCGTTCGATCCGTGAGCTGGTGCCGTCAAACGGTTCGGTAACCAGCAGCACATCGCGGTATCCGCGTTCTTCAAGGTGGGCGATGGCGATCTCGACCGCTGCCGGGTTGTCCAGCCCGACCATGTCACTTTCGAGGTGCTCGACCTTGCGGTCCACCAGCACCAGCGGCATCTCGCGATGCAGTTCCTGCAATTCGTCGCGGTGGTGGCCGAGGGTGTTCACGATCAGCCCTTCGATGTTGTACGAGCGCAGCAGGGCCAGGTGCTGGCATTCCTGCTCGTCATCGCGGTCGGTGTTGCACACCACCAGGCTGTAGCCGTGTTGACGGCAGGCGGTTTCCACCCCGTGCATCACGGCAATCGAATAAGGGTTGCGGATGTCGGCGACCAGCATGCCGATCAGGCGGGTTCGTCCACGTTTCAGACCGCGAGCCATCTGGTTCGGGCGATAGCCCAGTTCGGCAATCGACTGTTCGATGCGCAACGCAATCGCATCGGACAGCAAGGCGCGATCCTCGCCGATGAACCGCGACACGCTGGCCTTGGAGACCTTGGCGTGTTCGGCGACATCAAGCATGGTCACGCGGCTGCGCTGGGCGGCGGAGAAATCGTTCACGGTCTGAAACCTTCTTATTGGAGTTATAAGGTCCGTGCGTTTGAGATCGCACTGAAACCGGTTTCAGAAGACACCAAAAGCAAATACGCCGTCAAGCCCCGCATCGTCGATTGTCCGACAATGGCCGACGAATGGGATTCAGGCCCAAAGACTCAACCAGGCCGATCCCAACAGCAACAGGGCCATGCAGCGATTGAAGCGTTGCATTGAGCGAGGTGAGCGCAACCAGCGCGTGGAGCCCGCGCCGAGCAACGCCCAGACCCCAAGGCAGGGCAGGGAAATCAGAAAGAACGCCAGCGACAACACCATCACATGGGCCAGGCGCTGTTCGCCGCCCCCGGCAAAGACACTGACAACCGCCAGCGCCATCATCCAGGTTTTCGGGTTGATCAGTTGCAGGCCGGCAGCGCCCAAAAGACCGAGCCGGGCGTCGGCATCTTGGGTGGTGACGGCTTCTGCCGGGGCGTTGAAAATTTGCCAGGCGAGGTAACTCAGCCAAGCCACGCCGATCCACTGCATGGCGGTTTGCACGAAGGGCCAAGCGGTCAACGACGCTCCGGCACCGCTGCCGACCAACAACACAATTGTCGCGGCGCTGGCACAGGCGCCGAAGATGATCGGCACGGCGGCCACCAAGCCGTATCGGGCACTGTTGCTCAACACCAGAATGTTGGTCGGGCCGGGCGTGATCGACGCCACGAACGCAAACAACAGGAAGGGCAGTAACGTCGGGAAAGTGGACAGCATCGCGGGCAAACTCCGGTGAAGATCTTTGAAGTCGATCTTCACAATTCCACGGTCAACTGTCTGGAAGATTTGAGCAGCGCTTGCGATACAACGCGGGCGTCAGGCCGTAGGCCCGCACGAACCAACGGCCCAGATGACTCTGGTCGGCGAACCCCAGCGTCATGGCCACCGTGGCCGGTTGTTCGCCTCGGGCCAGCATTCTGCGGGCCGTGGCCAGGCGCAATTGCACCAGATAGGCGTGCGGGGCGATGCCGTAAGCAGCCTTGAAGGCGCGGGTCAGGCGAAAGCGATCGACGCCCGTTGCGGCGGCCAGTTGGTCGAGGCCGATGTCCTCGTGGGCATGGGCGTGCAGATACTCCCGAGCTTTCTGCGCCACCAACGGCAATCGCGGGTCTTCGCCATAACGGGCACGCCAGTGCAGGTGAGTGGTGAGGCGCTCGAGCAGTCCGTCGAGGGCAGTCTGGCGGACGATTTTCAGCTCGCCGTTGTGCAGGGCCTGAAACGCCAGGCTGGTGGCGTGGGCCAGGCGCACGTCGGTGGCCAGGGTATTGGCGAAGCTCAATTGACTGTTGTCCGGCGCGTTGTCGAACACGGCACTGAGTTCGCGCTTCAACCATTGCGGGTCGAGGTACAGCATGCGGTAGGTGAAACCGTCTGCCGTCGGTGCTTCGCCATCATGGATGTCACCCGGTTCGAGCAAAAACACCTTGCCCGGCGTGCTCTGGTGCCGGGCCCGCCGGCAGTTGAATTGCTGCACCCCTTGCTCGGTGACGCCCACCAGATAGCTGTCATGCCAGTGCGGATCGTAGGCGTGGCCCTCGAAATGCGCGCGCAGCGTCTCGATGCCGGTGTCGGCGTCCTGGGCCAGGTCGATCCAGTTGTGAGTGGTCATGCTGCACCTGCGAGACGGATTGCCGGGTTATTTAACGCCCGTGGCGAGGGCAATGCCTAGAACGTTTGTGCACGGCTCAGTTGAACAGGCCCGCAGCGATGTTGATCGAGAACCCGAGAATCGCGGTGTTGAACAGAAAACCGATCAGCGACTGCGCGAGCACAATCTTGCGCAATTCCCGAGTGGCCACGCCGACATCGGAGGTCTGCACGGCTGCGCTGATGGTGAACGAGAAATACAGGAAGTCCCAATAATTGGGGGTGGTCAGCCCTTCAGCGAAGCGCAAAGCCGGGTCTTTGCCGGCCCAGGTGTAGAACAGGCGGGCGTAATGCACGCTGAAAATCACCCCGATCAACAGCCATGAACCGATGACGGTCAGTGCGGTATACCCGTAATGCAACAGCTTGCGGGTGGTTTCCAGGTCCTTGCTGCCGGCCAGTTCGAAAGTGATGGTCGCTAGGCTGGCGATGGCGGCGATGCACACCACGAACAGCACCAGCCCGGCGTTCTCGTCTTCGACTTCGGCAATGCGTTTCACATCCGGCGCTTTGGCGCGGGCGGCGAGCCAGAGCATCAGCACCAGATACGACCAGACCCCGGCGTTCCAGCCGAAGAGGATTTTGCTGATGATCGAATCGGCCGGAGCCAGAATGCCCACCGCAACACCGAGGGTCGCAGCAGCGGACAGGCGAGGGTGGGTGCGGGCGAGGAAGGGCATGTGAACTCGATGGGCCAGTGTATGCAAACACCTTAGCCCAGCGTGGACCGTCGGGCCCACACAATTCCCTGTAGGAGCGAGGCTTGCCCGCGAAGGCGGTGTGTCAGTCGAGTGAAGTATTGACTGTTACAGCGCCTTCGCGGGCAAGCCTCGCTCCTACAAGGGGGATGTGTGCGGTCAGGTTTTCTTGTGGCGTTTACGCACCAGTTTCATCACCACCACAAAAAACACCGGCACAAACACCACCGCCAGTGTCGCGGTGATCATCCCGCCAATCACCCCGGTGCCGATGGCTTGCTGGCTTGCCGAGCTTGCGCCAGTGGCGATCGCCAGCGGCACGACACCGAGGATGAACGCCAGGGACGTCATGACGATTGGCCGCAGGCGCAGGCGCGCGGCTTGCAGGGTGGCGTCGATCAGGTCGTGGCCTTCGTCGTACAGGCTCTTGGCGAACTCGATGATCAGGATCGCGTTCTTCGCCGACAGGCCGATGATGGTGATCAGCCCGACCTTGAAGAACACGTCGTTGGGCATCCCGCGCAAGGTCACGGCCAACACGGCGCCGAGCACTCCGAGCGGCACCACCAGCAGCACCGAAGTCGGAATCGACCAGCTCTCATACAACGCTGCCAGGCACAGGAACACGATCAACAGCGACAACCCGAGCAGGATCGGCGCCTGGCTGCCGGACAGCCGTTCCTGCAGCGATAACCCGGTCCATTCCTGGCCCAGGCCCGCTGGCCCTTGCGCGACCAGTCGCTCGATTTCCGCCATGGCTTCACCGGTGCTGTGACCTGGCGTCGGTTCACCGGAAATACTGATTGCCGGATAGCCGTTGTAACGGGTCAACTGCGCCGGGCCCTGAGTCCATTTGGCCTGGACGAAGGCGGACAGCGGCACCATTTTCCCGCTGCTGTTGCGCACGTGGATCTTCAGCAGGTCGGCGACCTGACTGCGTTGATCGCCTTCAGCCTGAACCACCACCCGCTGCATCCGCCCCTGATTGGGGAAGTCGTTGATGTAAGCCGAACCGACTGCGGTGGACAGCACGCTGCCGATGTCGGTAAACGAAACCCCCAGCGCATTCGCCTGTTTACGGTCGACGATCAGTTGCACTTGCGGCGCTTCGGCCAGCGCGCTTTCGCGCACGTTCATCAGGATCGGACTTTTCTCGGCGGCCGCCAGCAACGCGGTACGCGCCTGCATCAGCGTGGCATGGCCGAGGCCGCCACGGTCCTGCAAGCGGAACTCGAAACCGCTGGAGGTGCCGAGGCCGTCCACCGGCGGCGGCAGGACCGAGAACGCCATGGCGTCCTTGATCTGGCTCAGCGCGATGTTGGCGCGGTCGGCAATCGAACTCGCCGAGTCGTCGCTGCCGCGATCCGACCAGTCTTTCAACGTGGTAAACGCCAGCGCCGCGTTTTGCCCGCTGCCGGAGAAGCTGAAGCCGAGAATCACCGTGCTGTCGCCGACGCCCGGTTCGGTGGCGTTGTGCGCTTCGATCTGCTCGACCACCTGCACCGTGCGATTTTTGCTCGCGCCGGGTGGCAGTTGAATGTCAGTGATGGTGTAACCCTGATCCTCCACCGGCAGAAACGAAGAGGGCAGACGACTGAAGCACAGCCCCAGCCCAATCAGCAGCACGCCGTAGATCAGCAGGTAACGACCGCTGCGTTTCAGCGCATAAGCGACCCAGCCCTGATAGCGCTCGGTCAGTTGCTCGAAGCGTCGGTTGAACCAGCCGAAGAAGCCGCCCTTGGCGTGATGCTCACCCTTGGCAATCGGCTTGAGCAGCGTTGCGCAGAGCGCCGGGGTCAAGGTCAGGGCGAGGAAGGCCGAAAACAGAATCGAGGTGGCCATCGACAGCGAGAATTGCCGGTAGATCACCCCGACCGAACCCTGCATGAACGCCATTGGAATAAACACGGCGACCAGCACCAGAGTGATGCCGATGATCGCCCCGGTGATCTGCTTCATCGCTTTGCGCGTCGCCTCTTTGGGCGACAGGCCTTCGGTGGCCATGATCCGTTCGACGTTTTCCACCACCACGATGGCGTCGTCCACCAGAATGCCGATGGCCAGCACCATGCCGAACATGGTCAGTACGTTGATCGAGAACCCCAGCGCGAGCATGGTCGCAAAGGTGCCCATCAGCGCCACTGGCACCACGAGGGTCGGAATCAGCGTGTAGCGGAAGTTTTGCAGGAACAGGAACATCACCGCGAACACCAGCACCATCGCTTCGATCAGGGTGTAAACCACTTTGGTGATCGAGACTTTGACGAAAGGCGAGGTGTCGTACGGGATCTTGTATTCCACATTGGCCGGGAAGTAGCGCGCCAGTTCATCCATCTTCGCCCGCACCAGCGTCGCAGTGCTGAGGGCGTTGGCGCCGGGCGACAATTGCACGCCGACGGCGGTGGACGGCTTGCCGTTCAGACGCGTGCCAAACTGGTATTCCTGGCTGCCGATCTCGACCCGCGCCACATCACCGATGCGCACGGTGGAACCGTCCGGATTGGCCTTGAGCACGATGTCGGCGAATTCTTCCGGGGTCGACAGCTGGCCTTTGACCAGAACGGTTGCGGTGATTTCCTGGGTGGTGCGGGTCGGCAGGTCGCCGATGCTGCCGGCCGAAACCTGGGCGTTCTGCGCAACGATGGCCGCGTTGACGTCGGCCGGTGTCAGGTTGAAACCGATCAGTTTCTGCGGGTCGATCCAGATCCGCATCGCCCGCTCGGCGCCGTACAGCTGGGCCTTGCCGACACCGTCCAGGCGCTTGATCTCGTTCATCACGTTACGCGCCAGGTAATCGCTGAGCGCCACGTCGTCGAGTTTGCCGTCAGTAGACGTCAGGGTGATCAGCAACAGGAAACCGGCGGAGACTTTCTCCACCTGCAAACCTTGCTGGTTGACCGCTTGCGGCAGGCGCGACTCGATGACTTTCAGGCGGTTTTGCACATCCACCTGGGCCATCTCCGGGTTGGTGCCCGGTTGAAAAGTCGCCTTGATCGTGGCGCTGCCGAGGCTGCTTTGCGATTCGAAATACAACAGGTGATCGGCGCCGTTGAGCTCTTCCTCGATCAGGCTGACCACGCTTTCGTCCACGGTTTGCGCCGAGGCGCCCGGGTACACGGCGTAGATTTCTATCTGCGGTGGCGCGACATCGGGGTACTGCGCCACCGGCAACTGCGGAATGGACAGGGCACCGGCCAGCAGGATGAACAGGGCAACCACCCAGGCGAACACCGGGCGGTCGATAAAGAACTGCGGCATAGAAAAGCGTCCTGCTTACTGACCAGAAACCTGGGCAAGTGGAAGAGGGGAGTCGTCGATCTGCACTTTCTCGCCGGGCTTGGCGTGTTGCAGGCCTTCGATGACGATGCGGTCGCCAGACTTGAGGCCTGCGGTGACGATCCAGCGATCGTTTTGCACGGCGCCCAGCTCTACGGTTTGCTGGCCGACGCGCAATTCCGCATCGAGCACCAGCACCTGCGCAACACCCGCGCTGTCGCGTTGGATGGCGCGTTGCGGCACGCTGATGCCTTGCTGGTTCACCGCTTGTTCAAGGCGCACCCGCACGAAGCTGCCCGGCAGCAAGTCGAGGTCCGGGTTGGGAAACTCGCTGCGCAGGATGATCTGGCCGGTGCCCGGGTCGACGGTGATGTCGGTGAACAGCAGCTTGCCCGGCAGCGGATAGAGGCTGCCGTCATCCTGAATCAGCGTGGCTTTGGCCTGACCCTGACCCACTTCCTGCAACTGGCCGGAACGGAAGGCGCGGCGCAGGTCGTTGAGTTCGCGGGTCGACTGGGTGAGGTCGGCATGAATCGGGTTCAACTGCTGGATCAATGCCAGCGGCGTGGTTTCGTTCTGCCCGACCAATGCGCCTTCGGTGACCAGTGCGCGGCCGATGCGCCCGGAAATGGGGGCGGTGACGGTGGCGTACCCGAGATTCAATTTCGCTCGATCCACGGCGGCTTTATTGGCCGCGACTTCAGCGGCGGTTTGCCGTACGGCAGCCCGGGCGTTGTCGTAATCCTGGCCGCTGATGGCATTGCCTTCGATCAACTGGGCGTAGCGCTGTTCTTGCAGCCTGGCCTGGAAGGCGTTGGCCTCGGCCTTGCGCAGCGAGGCTTCGGCGCTGTCCAGGTCAGCCTTGAACGGTGCCGGATCGATGCGGAACAGCACATCGCCTTTTTTCACGTCGCTGCCTTCGTGGAAGGCGCGTTGCAACACTACGCCGGCGACCCGGGCGCGCACTTCGGCAATCCGTGGCGCGGCGATCCGTCCGCTCAGTTCGCTGGTGATCGACAGGGGCCGGGGTTTGATGGTCTCGATGCGCACGGTGGCCAGCGGCGCCTGCTCTTCAGCGTTCGTGGATTTGTCACACGCGCTCAGCGACAACGCCAGGGCAAGCAGGCTGAGCTTGGCAAGCAGGTTCTTTGACATGTAAATACCCCAATAATGAACTCCCGCATCCTACGGGGAGGCGACGAGGGTAGCGGTGAAGCTTTGTTGGTGCTGTGTGAAATTGTGTAATGGTTTTGCTCAGGCACGGGTGAGGGCGTATATCCTTCACGGCTTGAAATTTATTGCGCCTGTCAGGCAGTCATCGCTAGCAGGCTAGCTCCCACAAGGGATCTCATATGGACACAAACATTGTGAACACCACTGAACCCCTGTGGGAGCTAGCCTGCTAGCGATGGCGGAATAACAGCCGCCACTGCACTCTCTGGAAACACCCATGCCCAACATCCTCCTGGTCGAAGACGACACCGCGCTCTCCGAGTTGATTTCCAGCTACCTGGAACGCAACGGCTACTCCGTCAGCGTGATCAGCCGCGGTGACCACGTGCGCGAGCGTGCGCGGGTCAATCCGCCGGACCTGGTGATCCTCGACCTGATGTTGCCGGGGCTCGACGGCCTGCAAGTCTGTCGCTTGTTGCGCGCGGATTCGGCCACGCTGCCGATCCTGATGCTCACCGCCCGCGACGACAGCCACGATCAGGTGCTGGGCCTGGAAATGGGCGCCGATGACTACGTCACCAAACCCTGCGAACCCCGCGTGTTGCTGGCCCGCGTTCGTACGCTGTTGCGCCGCAGCAGCCTCAGCGAACCGCAGACCGCCAACGACCGCATCCTCATGGGCAATTTGTGCATCGACCTGTCCGAACGCACCGTGACCTGGCGTGAGCAACTGGTCGAGCTGTCCAGCGGCGAATACAACTTGCTGGTGGTGCTGGCCCGACATGCCGGCGAAGTGTTGAGCCGCGACCAGATTCTGCAACGCCTGCGTGGCATCGAATTCAACGGCACCGACCGCTCGGTGGACGTGGCGATTTCCAAGCTGCGGCGCAAATTCGACGACCACGCCGGCGAGGCGCGCAAGATCAAGACTGTTTGGGGCAAGGGTTACCTGTTCAGCCGTTCCGAGTGGGAATGCTGAGGCGATGTTCAGAATCCTCTTTCGCCTGTACCTGGTGACGATCATTTCGTACAGCGCGGCGATCTATCTGGTGCCGGACGTGGTGATCAAGGTCTTCCAGGAGCGCTTTGTCACCTACAACCTCGATTACTCGCGCGGGTTGCAGTCGCTGATCGTCAAGCAGTTTCACGCCGTGCCCGAAACGCAGTGGCCAGCGTTGGCGGCGGAGATGGACAAGGAATTCAACCCGCTGCACATCGTCCTCAGCCGCAATGACGATGACGGTCTGACCCTGGCGGAACAGAAACGTTTGCAGCGTGGCGAGAACGTCGTGCGCATCGGCGACTGGGGCTGGCGCACGCTGGCGGTGGCACCGTTGAACTCGCAAACCGTCGTGCAAATGGTCGTGCCGCCGGACCCGCTGGACGTGAATTTGCTGTACTGGAGCATCAACGTGCTGATCGGCGCGACCATGCTCGCGTGCCTGTTGCTGTGGCTGCGCCCGCACTGGCGCGACCTGGAGCGGCTCAAAGGCACGGCTGAACGCTTCGGCAAGGGGCATTTGAGCGAGCGAACCCAGATCCCCACCCATTCCAACATTGGTAGCCTGGCCAACGTTTTCGACACCATGGCCGGCGATATCGAAAACCTGCTGAACCAGCAGCGGGATTTGCTCAACGCGGTTTCTCACGAACTGCGTACACCGCTGACCCGCCTGGATTTTGGCCTCGCGCTGGCACTGTCCGACGATTTGCCGGCGGCCAGTCGGGAGCGCCTGCAAGGGCTGGTCGCGCACATTCGTGAACTGGATGAGTTGGTGCTGGAGCTGTTGTCTTATAGCCGCTTGCAAAACCCGGCCCGGCTACCGGAACAGGTGGAAGTGTCGCTGGATGAGTTCATCGACAGCATTCTGGGCAGTGTCGATGAGGAGCTGGAGTCCCCTGAAATCGTGATCGACGTGCTGCTTCACGGCCAGCTCGAACGCTTCACACTCGATCCACGGCTGACTGCCCGGGCGATTCAGAACCTGCTGCGCAACGCGATGCGCTACTGCGAGAAGCGTATTCAGATCGGGGTTCAGGTCTGTGCCAAGGGGTGTGAAATCTGGGTCGATGACGATGGGATCGGCATTCCCGATGACGAGCGCGAGCGGATTTTCGAGCCGTTTTATCGACTGGATCGCAGTCGCGATCGGGCGACGGGCGGCTTTGGCCTGGGATTGGCGATCAGTCGGCGGGCGCTGGAGGCACAGGGCGGCACGCTCACCGTCGAACCGTCTCCGCTGGGCGGCGCACGGTTCCGTTTGTGGTTACCGGTCCCGGCCTGATGACCGCCGCAAAACCTGTGCAGGAGCCGGCTTGCCGGCGATGGCGTCCTTGAATTCAACGCAATGTCTGATAGCCCCATCGCCAGCAAGCCGGCTCCTACAGGTCACGCGCTTAGCCGACTGCGCAACACCTTCGCCATCTCCTCCAGCTCCGACGCCGGGTTGTGTCCGATCAGCATCCACGCATGTTCCATGTCCGCCCAATACACCACGTTCATTCCGTGCCGACGCTCGTGGGCGAAGTGGCGACTGCCGCTGTTTGAGCGGGTGACGCACAACGCCATGGGGCCGTGCGCGGGGTCCAGATACGTAATCTGGGCGATGGGCATGCCGTCGTATTCGAGGATTTGTGCGCGTTTGAGCTCAACGCGTGGCAGGCTCAATTGTGCCGGCAAAAGGCGCAGCCCCAGGCGTGCGTCGATGGTGTGCAATTGCGCGCGTTGAGTGGCTTCGTCGCTGGGCAAGTGTTCCAGGGTTTGCGGCACGTACATCGACATGTAGTCCGCCACCAGCCCTCGCCAGCTGGATTTGTGCTGGCTCGCCTGCCAGCCAAGGAACAACCGGTCCGCGAGCACGCCGCTCAACACCAGGCCGGCTGCCGCCGCGAGGAACCGGCGCCGATTTATCGCGGGCCGGGCAGGCGAGGGCAAGGTGTCGAGCATCGCTTGCAGGCGGTCCACGGGCGCCTGTTGCGCCAGTTCGTCGTAGGCGGCCTTGAACGGCAGGCTGCTGCGGGCCAGCCATTGAAGGCGCAGGTTGAGCATCGAGTCTTGGGCGATGACTGCGTCGATGCGGCTGCGCTGATCGCTATCGAGTTGGTCGTCGAGGTAGGCCACCAGTTGCTCGTCCGTAGGCATCGTGTGATCGTTCATCGACGTTCTCCTGTGGAAGGGTTCGACACCGCGTGCAAGGGCGGGTACTCGGCCAGTTTCGCCCGCGCCGCGGCCAGGCGGCTCATGACCGTGCCGATGGGCACGTCCAGGACTTCGGCGACTTCGCGATAGGACAGGCCCTCCACGTAGGCCAGAAATACCGTTTCGCGTTGCGCTTCAGGCAGCGCATCGACGCGCCGAATCACCTGCGTGGCGAGCACATGGGTTTGCGCGGCGTATTCACCGTCGAACGACAAGGCGTTGTCGGCATCCACCAGCCCCTGGCCCTGACGCACCCGGCGCGAGCGCACTTCGTTGAGCCAGATCGAATGCAGAATGCTCAGCAGCCAGCGGTCCAGGCGGCTGCCGGGGACAAATTGCCCGGCACACTCCAGCGCCCGCACGCAGGTGGCCTGCACCAGGTCTTCGGCGACATGCCGCTGCCGGGACAGCAGCAGGCCGTAGCGCCATAAGCGCGCCAGGTGCTGGCCCAGCTCTGCCCGTATTGCCTGATCGCTGGCGATGGCGACCTCCGTCCTGTCAGGTTTTCGATGAATCGTTAATGGCTTCAGCCAGGTCCTGGTACTCCTCGCAGGTGCTGCCGCAGATCGATTTTATCTGCTGCAACTGCTCCTGGGCGAGATCCAGCCGACCCTTGATCACATACGCCTCGCCGAGGTACTCGCGGACTTGCGCGTATTGCGGGTCGAGTTTGACCGATTGCAGGTAGTAACCGATGCCCTCGTCGGTGCGCCCCAGTTTACGCGTAGCGTAGCCGCGATAGTTGAGCGCCTTGGCGGTGTCGGGTTCTTTCAGCGTGTCGAGCAGTGCCAGGGCTTCCTCGTAGCGACCGTCCTTTGCCAGCCGATAGGCGTAATCGGTACGGTCGGCATCGGACACCTCGCCGCTGGTCTGCCTTACGCATTTTTGCGACCTGGAGTCGAAGACCTGGCCTTTCGGGCAGTTGGGCCTGGCCGGTGCGTCATCGTCACCATTGGCCAATGCAAGGGTAGCGGACAACGCAAAGGCGAGCAGTAGCTGAACGGTAAAAACAGTAAGACGGGTATTCATGGATGATCTCCACTGGCTTATTCGTTTCAGTTCAACCACGCCCCGGCAACATGCACGCAAGGTGTTATCCCGCAGGCCGAAATGATGAGTCTTCGCTGTCATGAACACCGCAGGGTGAACAATTATTCATTTCTTTCGGGCAGTCTTTTCGAGGCACGCGCGCACAGGTTCGTGGTCGATCTGGGTGTCCACCCGTTTTGTCGCGGCTTTATCAGCGCAGGAAGGGCGAAGGTGGATGGGCAAATTCGCGTGCTGATCGCCGCTGAGCCCGAATTGCGGGGCAAGGACGTGGTGACGGTGCCTGATGTGACGGCGGCGTTTGTCGCGATGAAGGCCAGTTAGATTTGTAGTGCGTTCATCGCCGGCTGGCCGGCGATGAACGATGACCGGGTCTCAGCTGAGCAACCGGATCGGCTCTCCAGCGGACCAGGCCTGAATGTCCTCGATCATTTGCGAAAAGAACTGATGGTAGTTCTGCTGGCTGACGTACCCGACATGCGGCGTCGCCAGCACATTCTCCAGCGTCCTGAACGGGTGATGAGCGGGCAAGGGTTCCTGCTCGAACACGTCCAGTGCCGCACCGGCCAGCCGTCGTTTTTGCAACGCCTTGATCAGCGCCGCTTCATCGACAATCGGCCCGCGAGCCGTGTTGACCAGCAGTGCGGTGGGTTTCATCCAGTCCAGCGCTTGCGCGTCGACCAAGCCGCGACTGCGGTCGCTGAGCACCAGATGCACCGACAACACGTCGGCCTGTTCGAACAACGCCTGCTTGCTGACGTAGGTCACGCCCACTTCGGCGGCGCGTTCGGCTGTGAGGTTTTCGCTCCAGGCGATCACCCGCATGCCGAACACCTGGCCGAACTGGGCGACTCGCTGGCCAATGCTGCCCAAACCGAGAATCGCCAGGGTCTTGCCGTGCAGGTCGCCACCCAGCCCTTGTTGCCATTTACCTGCACGCAGGGCGTTGGCTTCCACGACCAGGTTGCGGGTGGCGGCCATGATCAGCGCCCAGGTCAGTTCCGGCGCGGCGTGTTTGTAACTGTCGGTGCCGCTGACCTGAATGCCAAGCGCGGCAGCGGCTTTCAGGTCGAGGGCAGCGTTGCGCATGCCGCCGGTGACCAGCAGTTTGAGGGTCGGTAGCCGACGCAGCAGGTCTTCATCGAAGCGGGTGCGCTCGCGCATTACGCAGATCACTTCAAACCCGGCCAGCCGTGCTGCCAGCGTTTCGTTATCCGCCGGATAGTCATGGATGAAACTCACCTGGCCGATGGCGTCCAGCGCCGACCAGTCAACCACCTGCCGCGCCACATCCTGCCAGTCATCGAGTACCGCAATCTGCACAGCCATCCGCCTTACCTCATCAATGAACGGGGTTGGAATTGTTCAGCCAGGCGAGCAGGGCCTGGTGGAATTTTGCCGGTTCTTCCATTTGCGGCGCGTGGCCCATGCCGGGGAATTCGACCAGCGTCGAGTGAGGAATCAGTTTCGCCACCTGTTTGCCGAGTACGTCGTAGTGACCGATTTTCGCTTTGACCTCGGGTGAGGCGATGTCCTTGTTGATGGCCGTGGAGTCGGCAGTGCCGATCAGCAACAGCGTCGGCACCTTCAGGTCCTTGAATTCGTAGTACACCGGCTGGGTGAAGATCATGTCGTAAATCAGTGCCGAGTTCCACGCCACCCGGGTTTTGCCCGGGCCTTTGGCCATGCCTGCGTACATGTCTACCCAGCGGTCGAATTCGGGTTTCCAGCGGCCGTCGTAATAAGTGTTGCGCTGATAGTCGTGAATGCCTTGCGCCGTCACCTTGAGCTCACGCTCGTACCATTGATCCACCGTGCGATAGGGCACGCCGAGGGCTTTCCAGTCCTCCAGACCGATTGGGTTGACCATCGCCAGTTGTTCGACCTGCTCGGGATACTGCAGCGCATAGCGGGTGGCGAGCATGCCGCCCGTGGAATGCCCGAGCAGGCTGGCTTTCTGGATGCCGAGGGCTTTGAGCAGTTGTTGGGTGTTGGCCGCCAGTTGCTGGAAGCTGTACTGATAATTGTCCGGTTTGCTGGAGGTGCAGAAACCGATCTGGTCCGGCGCGATGACCCGGTAACCGGCGTCGCTCAAGGCCTTGATCGACGTGTCCCAGGTTGCGCCGCAGAAATTCTTGCCATGCATCAGCACGATGCTGCGCCCGTTGACCTTGCCGTGCGCGGCGACGTCCATGTAGCCCATTTGCAGTGACTGGCCCTGGGACTCAAAGGCGAAATGCTTGAGCGTATAGGGGTATTCGAAGCCTTGCAGTTCGGGGCCATATTCCGGACCTTCGGCCGAGATGGCCGGCAGTGCGGCGGTCAGCAGCAGGCTCGGTAGCCAGCGGGAGCGTGCGAGGGGCATGGGGAACTCCAGAGGAAATCGGCGATGCTGGATCGGCATGATTAGGGCGGCATTAAGCACAGGCCATCGCGGCGGGTGATGGTTCAACCGATCCAGCCCAAAGTCGCCAGGGCCAGCACGCCGTAACGGGCGCCTTTGGCGAGCGTCACGATCAGCAGGAAGCGCCCCAGCGGTTCGCGCATGACGCCGGCGACCAGCGTCAGTGGGTCACCGATGACAGGCACCCAACTCAACAGCAACGACCAATGCCCGTAGCGCTGATAATGAATGCGGGCCTTGTCCAGATGGCGTGGGCTGACCGGAAACCAGCGCCGGTCGCGAAACCGTTCGATACCGCGACCCAACCACCAGTTCAGCAGCGAGCCGAGCACGTTGCCCAGCGTCGCAACTGCCAGCAGCGACCAGAGCCAGTACTGCTCGCTGAGCAACAGCCCCACCAGGACCGCTTCGGACTGCAACGGCAGCAGGGTCGCCGCACCGAATGCGGCGAAAAACAGCCCGATGTACGCCGCAGACATCAATGGGCGGCGGGGTAGTCCGCCACCACCACGTCAGCGCCGTCCTTTTTCAGGCCGATCACCTGATAGGCGTCGCTCATGCCGTCCATTTCCATGCCGGGCGAACCCATCGGCATGCCGGGCGCGGCCACGCCCAATAGATCGTCACGCTTGGTCAAGGCCAGCACCTGATCGGCCGGGACATGGCCTTCGACGAATTTGCCGTTGATCAAACCGGTGTGGCAGGACGCCAGGCGTGGCGGCACGCCGTGTTGTTGCTTGAATTCGCTCATGTTGGCTTCGACGTGATCCTCGACCTTGAAGCCATTGGCCTCCAGGTGGCTGATCCACTTTTTGCAGCAGCCGCAGTTGGCATCGCGGTGGACCTCGATGGGGATGAGGTCGGCGGCCTGGGCCAGGGACGAAATGAACAGGGCGCTCAGGGCGACCAGACGCAGATGGGTTCGCATGGAGGGATCTCGACTCGGATGGCGGTCAAAAAAGAGGCATTTTGACTACTTTAGCCGGTTAAGAGCGACGAGATTGTTTCGAATTAATGCTGGGGTTGTGGGGGATTCTGGGTTGCACGGGTTTTGGTTGGTGTACATATCCATTGGTTTGGTGACGGCTGATATGGGTTTCGCCCTTACGGCGAGTCACTTGGAGAAGCGCCAAGTAACCAAGCGCTTTTGCCCCTTTCGTTCGGTGGCTCGCTAAGGCTCGCCATGCCCTCGCTCCGGTCCTGCTCCGTGGGCCCGCCGCCATCGGCCATCCATGGCCGGGGGCGGCTAACCCGGCATCCATGCCGGGTTGCCCACTGCGCAGAACCTGCGCTCGGCCTCTCGAGGGGGCGTGTACCTCAA
>NZ_JAHBDD010000010.1:0-101299 GCF_019956155.1 Pseudomonas sp. BF-RE-22
GGCGTCTTCATGATCGCCATCGCCAGCAAGCCGGCTCCTACAGTTCATGACCGTGCACGGCGGTCTATCTCGGCAACACCACGGTAAACAGCGTCCCATCAGTTTCGTTCGAACTGACCTCGATCGTCCCGCCGTGCGCATCGACCACTTCCTTGACGATGAACAACCCCAGGCCAAGGCTGGTGGACGGCTGTCCGAGCTCTTCATCGGCGCTGCGTACCAGCGGATCGAAGATCGTACCGATCGCCTCCTCGGGTATCGGCGCTCCAAAGTTATGCACCGTTAGACGAACGGTGTCAGGTTCGCCGGTGAGGGTCACCGTCACATCATGTTTGTTCGACCCATGCTGCAACGCATTGCCGATCAGGTTTTGCAGCAGTTGAGCCAGGCGTCCGGCATCCCACACGCCTGTCGTGTCGCCCTGTGCATGAACTGTCGGATCGCATTCGGGATTACCGGCACAGGCTTCGGCAATCGCTGCGTGGGCGGCATCGGCCAGGTCCATCGGCTTCGGTTCAATCGGCAGGCTCTTGCCCAGGCGACTGCGCACCAGTTCCAGCAAATCGCCGACCATCACCGCCATGTGCCGCGCGCCGCGTTTGATATTGATCGCACAAGTCAGGGCATCGCCTTCAAGCGTGGTTTTGCGCATCAGCATTTCGGTGGACAGGCTCACGGCCTGCAAGGGGGCACGCAGGTCATGGCCGAGAATAGCCAGGAAGATATCCCGCGAATGATTGACCTGTTCGGCATAGGCCGCCGTGGATTCGGCAAGGGCTTCATCGATGGCTTCGTTGAAACGGATCATGTCCTGGAAGTAAGCGAGGTCCGGTGATTCCAGACTGTTGACCCACAACCGGATCACACAGGCACGCAGGTGACGGAATTCGCTGGTCATCTGCATCAGATCGAAGCCCACGGTATGGCGCAGTTCACCATGGCTGGCGCCGGCTTCGTCCAGGCTCGGGGTTTTCTCCGGACCTTCGCCCCTGGCCTTGGCGAGTTGCTCGCTGGCTGTTTGCGCGGTGGTCATGTCCCGCGCTGCTGCCAACAGAATTTCCCTGGCGTGATCACGCAAGGCCACTCGATCCATATTTTCGGCCGCTGGGGTAATCGTCCTGGCGAACTGCTCCCATTCATCGACGATACGGTCTACGTGTTGCCTGATGAATTCGGATAGGCGCATGGTCGGTTTCCTGATGGCAATCCGAGGCATCTTAGCCCCTTTGGCACCCCCTAAAAACTACCACTGCGCCGGCGACCATTCTTTGGTGGCCCCAGGGTGCTAATTAAATATTTTTTAGATCCTGAAATTAAATGCATTGTTGGGCTGGCGCGGTTTTCCAAGTGGTTTTTTAAGCTTTTGTTTTTAATCGCACTCAATAGTCTGGTGGTTCTTTTCATCGCATAAGGATTTGCGAAATGAACGAACTATCGGACGCTCCGGCGTTGCAAGTTATTACCGGGCATGGAAGAAGCAAAGCCAACGTTCATCATGATTATCTGCTGGGCAAACTGCCTTCGCCGCTAAAAGACGCACCTGTTTCGCGACTGCTTACGATGGCCGATTCGACCGCGGATTTTCCACAGTGGTATTTGAATGCACGCGCCATCGACCGTCAGTACCTCAAGCAACTGACGGATGAGCGCTGGCGCCTTCAGGTCCCGTTGGACGACGTGCTGGAGAATGTACAGCGGGACATGCTTGCCTTTGCCGAACCTTTGCTCGTTAAAGCATTAAAGGACCAGCTGAATCTGGATCTGGACGTCAATGCGACGCTCATTCGCCTGTACATCCCGGCAAAACTGGGCTTTGGCATCGATACCAATGCCAGTCGGCTCAGGCAATCGACGTTGCTGGAAGCGGCGCTTCACAATTTCGAGGCGCCTGAAACGCAGGCGGGCGCGTTTCGCGATGGCTCCGGCATCTTCACCCGGGACCACGAAAACGAGTTACAGCGGCATGCGCTGACGGTCGAACAATTCGCGGCCTTGTGCCGGACGCTTGATATCGGCGCGCACTATCAGCGTCACATCAAGGCAGCTCTGATGCCCGAAGATATCGCGGCCAAGGCAATAATCGAGCGGCATTGCATGGCCAGTGAAAAAGCCATCTTCAACGAATCTGCGCTGATCGCGTATTTGAAAAACGACATCAGTTCCTATGGCTACGGGAAACTTCAGCAAGTTCGTGACAATGAAAAAGGCATCGCGTGGAATCATCGCCCTTTGCAATGCCATCGACTTTCGTTAATGGGCTTCAGGATGTCCGGCATCCTGTTGTTCAGTGCAGTGGCAGACCCCACTGAAGTTAAAAGAATTTACGACAGTCTGGTTCCCCGGCACCAACGCACACTGATGGAATGGTCCAGGCGTTTGACGCTGCTACCGGGCCAGGAGTTTGAGCAGTTCAAATTACTCGAAGCGTTTTTCGCCAATGGCCCCAGCGGTCTCGTCGACGCCACTTTGCAAAGGGAAGATGGTTTTCAACAAAGTCGTCTCGACGGGACGTTGATCGTTTATGTCCCGGATGATCCTGACCATCCCTTCAAAGAGTATGCGTCCCTCACGGACTTCATGAAGGAACTGACGAGCCAGTTGCGCTCGCCGGACTATCAACAGTTTTTCAGCCGATTCGTGGCACAAAAAGACCATGGCAAATTCTTTGCCCGGGTTCGCGAGCGTTTCACCACGTTCACCTGGACGCAACGTGAGCCGCTGGACATGGGGCCGTGGTGGCGAGAGACCGCGATTGAAAACGCCAACGCAGAGCCCATCACCAACATCATTACTGGCGATATTTGGCCGCAAATCGGTCGCTGGCGCAGGGACAAGGCGATTGCGGATGCGCGACACATCGCGGTGCCGACCGACGATGAAGACGCGACCACCCGCTGGAATCGGTTGACCAGCTATCTGAGCATCGGCTGGAACGTGTTCAACTTCGGCTCCATGTTGGTTCCCGGGCTGGGCGAAGCGATGCTGGCGGTCATGGTCGGGCAGATGCTGTTCGAAACCATGGAAGGTATCGAGGCGTGGAGCAAGGGTGACAGGGACGAAGCGGCGGCCCATCTGACCGGTGTCATGATCAATTTTGCGCAACTGGCAATCATGGCGGCGGGGCATGTGTTGCCCGCCGGTGCGGCGGCGTCGGTCAAACCGTCGGCGTTTATCGATCGGTTGCAAAAGGTTGAGTTGCCTGACGGCAAGACGCGCCTTTGGAAGCCGGACCTGTCGCCCTACGCCCATGACCTGACGTTGCCGAAAACGGTGACGCCAGGTGAGCAGGGGCTGTTCCGGCACAGCGAAAAAACCATCCTGAAGCATGAAAACAAATACTTCGAAGTCAGAAACGACCCACTCACGGGCCAGCCACGCCTGCAACATCCGGATCGGCCGCAGGCGTATCAACCCACACTCGAACACGACGGTGCCGGTGTGTGGAAGACCGAGCTCGACCGACCCGTCGAGTGGGGCAAAATCACGCTCATGCGGCGTCTGGGGTTGGCGGTTGAGGATTTGTCCGAGGCCACGTTGGAGCAGATTCGTATCGCCAGCGGTGTCGAAGAAGACCTGTTGCGACGGCTGCATGTCGTCAACGAACCACCGCCCGCGCTGCTGACCGACACGATCGAACGCTTCAAGATCTGGGCTGATGTGCAAAAGCTGCCCGGGCAGATAGTGCTCGATGAGGTTCCCGAAGCGTTCATCGAGCAGGTGCCCCGTTTGCTGGTGGAGCTGCCGGGCTGGCCTGAGCAAAAAAGCATCGAGCTTTTTGACGACGCCGAGCAGTCGGGCCGCTCGATCAAATACGGCAATCTCGACGCGTCGCCGGCCGATACGCTGAGGATAAGCCGTGCCGAGGTCGGTGCCGGGAAACTTCCGGAGCTGGCCGTGAAGTTTGTCAATGAAGCCGACATCCATTCGTTGTTCGGACAGAGTATTTCCACTGACGAGCATATCCGCATCGACGCCTTGAAAAACAGGCTCGCGGGGCGGGCAGGCAGTCATCCGGGACCTTTGTTTGACGCGCTCAATCGCCGTTTGCAGCAGACAGACAATCGGCAAGTGCTGGCGCTTCAGGACGCCTTCAGCAACCTCCCGACGGTGATCGCCCGTGAGTTGCTGGCTGACATCGAACCGCAAGACTTACTCGGTATCACCGAGTCTTCGCGCATCCCCTTGCAGCTCAATGAGCGCTCGCGGCTGGCCTTGGGCACGTTACGCGCCGCACGTGCTTATGAAGGGCTTTTCCTCGATGTCGCTTACGGCGTCGATAGCGAGCGATTGGCGTTGCACTCGTTGCAAGCGCTGCCCGACTGGCCCGAAAACGTGCGCATCGAAATCCGCGAATACTCATTCGACGGACCACTGCGCGACAGTGTGGGCCCGGCAGATGCCGCCGTTCGCCGAGTCCTTGTCAGCGAGGACGGTCAGTACCAGGCCCGCGATGCCGATGATCTTCATCTGCATGGGGCCGATGACCTTTATGCGTCTATGTTGCATGCCCTGCCTGATGCTGAGCGCAACGCGCTGGGGTACCGGATCAATCAAGGCACGACGCTCAAGCACGCCATTCAAAAAACGCCATTGCCACGGGACAGGTTCAACGCGCTTCTGGCGGATAACCCTGTTCGAAAACCCGCGTACGATCCAGCCACGATGCGTCTGCGTGGCGGCATGCGCGGGATGGCTCAAGGTCTGCGTCGAGTTCAGGGGCAAATAACGCCGCAAGAGCGGGTTCGCGTCGTTCGGCCCGGATGGACAGAGGCCGAAGCTCAGTCCTATCTGCAAGCGGGGGGCAGCGACGTCAGTCTTGAGCAGAGGGCGAGCGCCCTGGAGGAGGAGTTCGATCGGCTCAATGCCAATTTTCAACGTTGGCTGAGCTCGCCAACCGAAGCGTTCCGCTACACGTCCGCCGGTATCGCCGAATGGCAGTCCAGAAACGCGGTGTACAAAGCGGTCAGGGAATGTTGGCAGCACACCGGCTTGCGCGATGTGGATTCGTACGGCGAGCTGCGAGGCGTCGTGCTCGACCTCGAGAACCTGCCGCTGGGGCGGCATCTGCGCACGATGCCCGCACTGGAGGGCAACTTCGATCACGTCACTCGCCTTAATCTGAACGGAACCGAATTGACCGACGCGCATGCTTCATTGCTCGATCATTTCCCCCGGTTGCGCTCTATCAACATCAACGGCAATTCGCTCACCCGCCTTCCTCGTGCCATCGGCCGCATGCGCGCGCTGACGGAGTTGAACCTGCGCGCAAACCGCATTGTCCTGGATGCGCAAGGCGTCGCGGACCTGCGCAACCTGACGCGGCTTCAGATCCTGGACCTGCACAGCAATCCCCTGGGGCAGGTTCCGGATATTGGCAGCATGCGCATGTTGCATACGCTGATCCTGGCCGATACCGGCATTCGGACCTGGCCGGATGGGTTGTTCGCGCAGCCACGGTTCCGGCATTTTTACCTGGACATGCAGCGCAACGAAATCACCTACGTGCCCATGGTCACGCGTGGCTCGGTCCAGGCGGAAATGCTGGCGCGTACGTTGTTGAGCCGGGAGCCGGAGTTTTTGCCGGCCTTCAATCTGCAAACGCTCAGGGAGTTCATCGCGTCCGTTGGCATGGACCCTGATCGACCGTATCCGCCTCGTGGCGTGCGCGACAGCCTCGACTGGGAAGCTGGCTTGACCCGGCCGGAGTGGGTGGCCAGACAGGAGGTGTGGAACAGCGTCGAGGATGAGCACGGTTCGGTTGGCTTCTTCAACGAGATTCGCAAACTCACCGAATCGGGGCATTTCAATCGCGACCCCGGGTTTCGAGTCGACATGACTGCCAAGGTCTGGCGAATGCTCGATGCGATGTCGAAAAATACCGAGCTGCGGCAAAAACTCTTCACCCTGACCACCGTACCCACCGCGTGCGTCGATGCTGGTGCGCAGCTGTTCAACGCCATGGGGATGGAGGTGTTGATTCATGAAGCCTATGAACTGGAAAATCCCGCGCTGGTAGAGGGTGAACTGGTGTCGCTGGCGCAGGGTAAGTCACGTCTGGATGAACTGAGCAGGATTGCCCGCAAAACGATTTCCGAGCGCGAGGCGATGGGTGAGGAATTCAGGCGCGTCAATGCGACGGGCGAGGTCACCGGCACGATTGATGAGGTTGAAGTTCACCTGGCATTCATGACGGATCTTGCCGACCGGTTGGACCTGCCCTGGCAGTCGCGAAAAATGCAGTTCAGAAAAATCGCCGGCGTCACGAACGCGATGATCGAAGATGCATTCCATCGTGTACTGAACCTTGAGGCGGGTGAATTGCTCGACGATTTGCTGATCGAGCAGCCGTTCTGGTCATCCTATGTCGAGGGTTCCAACCGGGGGGTTATCAAAGGTTTCAGACGCCGGATTGAAGCCACGATTGAGTTCTACTCAGCGCTTGAAAAACGAGCATCCGACACAACGCTTTCCCTTGAGCAAAAGGCACAGTTGAAGGAAGAGCTCAGGGTGCTCGGTGCTGAGTTGAACAAACCGGAAAGCGCGTTTGCGCCGGGACGGGTCATGACCGAAGCGGAATACGCCGCCGAGCTGGAAGTCATCGACGAAGACAAGAAAGCCTTTATCAAAACATTCACACGCCAGGCAATCGAACGGGCAAAACTGCAACGGGTAGAAATCCCTTTCACCGTACAGCCGAACAGTTGATCGCTGCGGCTTTGCATCGGAGCCTGGCCAGCCAGGCTCCGGTGATTTGGCCGATTAAAACAGGAAGTAACGCTGGGCCATCGGCAGTACATCCGCGGGCTCGCACCAAAGCAGAACGCCGTCGGCCTTGACCTGATACGTCTGCGGGTCGACATCGATACTCGGCAGGTAGTCGTTGTGGATCAAGTCGGTTTTCTGCACGTCGCGGCAGCCTTTGACCACAGCGATTTTCTTCTTCAAGCCCAGTGCTTCGGGAAGTCCTGCCTCCTGCGCCGCCTGGCTGATGAACGTCAGGCTGGTGGCGTGCAACGAGCCGCCGTAGCTGGCGAACATCGGGCGGTAGTGCACCGGTTGCGGCGTCGGAATCGAGGCGTTGGCATCACCCATCAGGCTGGCCGCAATGGCACCTCCCTTGAGGATCAATGTTGGTTTGACCCCGAAAAACGCGGGGCGCCACAGCACCAGATCCGCCCATTTGCCCACTTCGACCGAGCCCACTTCATGGCTGATGCCGTGGGTGATCGCCGGGTTGATGGTGTACTTGGCGATGTAGCGTTTGGCGCGGAAGTTGTCGTTGCCTTCGCCATCGCCCGGCAGTGGGCCGCGCTGCTTTTTCATCTTGTCGGCGGTCTGCCACGTGCGGGTGATCACTTCACCGACCCGGCCCATGGCCTGGCTGTCGGAGCTGATCATCGAGAACGCGCCGAGGTCGTGGAGGATGTCTTCGGCGGCAATCGTTTCGCGGCGGATGCGGCTTTCGGCGAAGGCCACGTCTTCGGCAATGCTCGGGTCCAGGTGATGGCAGACCATCAGCATGTCGAGGTGTTCGTCGATGGTGTTGCGGGTGAAGGGCCGGGTCGGGTTGGTCGAGCTTGGCAGCACGTTGGTGAAACCGCAGGCCTTGATGATGTCCGGTGCATGACCGCCACCCGCGCCTTCGGTGTGATAGGTGTGGATGGTGCGGCCCTTGAAGGCGGCGAGGGTGGTCTCGACGAAACCGGACTCGTTGAGGGTGTCGGTGTGGATCGCCACCTGCACGTCGTACTGATCGGCCACCGTCAGGCAGTTGTCGATACTCGCCGGGGTGGTGCCCCAGTCTTCGTGCAACTTGAGGCCGATGGCGCCGGCCTTGACCTGCTCGATCAACGGCTCCGGCAGGCTGGCGTTGCCTTTGCCCGTCAGGCCGATGTTCATCGGGAAGGCGTCTGCCGCCTGAAGCATCCGCGCCAGGTGCCACGGTCCGGAGGTGCAAGTGGTGGCGTTGGTCCCGGTGGCCGGGCCGGTGCCGCCACCGATCATGGTGGTCACGCCGCTCATCAGCGCCTCTTCGATCTGCTGCGGGCAGATGAAGTGGATGTGGGTGTCGATGCCGCCGGCGGTGAGGATCATGCCTTCGCCGGCGATCACTTCAGTGCTGGCGCCGATGGCGATGGTGACGTTCGGCTGCACGTCCGGGTTGCCGGCCTTGCCGATGCCTGCCACGCGCCCGTCCTTGAGGCCGACGTCGGCCTTGACGATGCCCCAGTGGTCGATGATCAGCGCGTTGGTGATCACTGTGTCGACGACTTCAGCGGCCAGCAGCTGGCTTTGGCCCTGGCCGTCGCGGATAACTTTGCCGCCGCCGAATTTCACTTCTTCGCCGTAGGTGGTGAAGTCTTTTTCCACCTCGATCCACAGCTCGGTGTCGGCCAGGCGGACCTTGTCACCGACGGTGGGACCGAACATGTCGGCGTAGGCTTGACGGGAAATCTTCATGTGCTTGCCTTAGGAATTAATTGAATGGGAGATCGCATTCGCGGGCAAGCCTCGCTCCTACAGGGTTCGTGCTGCGGAGACACATGACCTGTAGGAGCGAGGCTTGCCCGCGAAGAGGCCGGTACAGGCTGCACATGACTTAGAGGTCACCCATGACCCGCCCGGCAAACCCGAACACCCGGCGATGCCCGGCCAGGTCCACCAGCTCGACCTCGCGGCTCTGCCCCGGTTCGAAGCGCACGGCGGTGCCGGCGGGGATGTTCAGGCGCATGCCGCGACTGGCGGCGCGGTCGAAAGTCAGGGCGTCGTTGGTTTCGAAAAAATGGTAGTGCGAGCCGACCTGGATCGGCCGGTCGCCGCTGTTGGCCACCTTCAGGCTGACGGTGCGGCGGCCGACGTTGAGTTCGATGTCGCCGGGCTGGATCTGGTACTCACCGGGAATCATCAATGGGCTCCTTGGAGAATCTTGTAGTAGAGGGCAGTCGGCTTGTAACGACCGCTCGGGTCGCAGGCGTAGTCGGGAATTTCTCCCGCACGGGTGTAGCCCAGGGCCTTGTAGAAATCCTCGGCCGGGGAACCGGCTTCGGTGTCGAGGTAAAGCATGCCGCGCTTGTGCTGGAGCGCGGCCTGTTCCAGGGCGCTCATCAATTGTTGGCCCAACCCACGGCGGCGCGCGTGTTCACGCACCAGCAGCTTCTGCACTTCGGCGCGGTTCAAGCCGTTGGCTTTCTGGCACAAGGTCAGTTGCACACTGGCCTGCACTTGCTCGTCCTTGACCACCACCCACAGCAGCACGTTGCCCTTGTTCAACTCCTCTTGAACGCCATCGAACCAGGCGCGTGCCTGTGTGGCATCCAGATCGGCCATGAACCCGACACTGGCGCCATAGCTGACCGCGTCGAGCAGCAGATCAATCAAACCCTGACGATAGTGCGCAAAGCTTTCAACATTGACGCGGCGCAGTTGGGCGGCGTTCATCGGGCATTACTCCTTGTTGGCGGGCGGCGGCTCCGCGCCAGGATTGAGGGTCAGTTGCATGAAGGTCAGGTCCAGCCAGCGGCCGAACTTGGTGCCCACCTGCGGCATCTGCCCGGTGGTCACGAAGCCGACGCGTTCATGCAGGCGGATGGAAGCGGCATTGCCGCTTTCGATGGCAGCGACCATCACATGCTTGTCACAGCCTTTGGCGCGCTCGATCAACACGTCCATCAATTGCGGACCCAGTCCATTGCCGCGTTGATCGCTGCGTACGTAGACCGAGTGCTCGACGGTGTGGCGGAAACCGTCGAACGGTCGCCAGTCACCAAATGAAGCGTAGCCGAGTACGTTGTTATCGCCGTCGACGATCACCAGGATCGGATAGCGCTGGGCTTGCCGGGCGCTGAACCAGGCCTGGCGGTTGCCCAGGTCCACGGCCTGTTCGTTCCAGATGGCCGTGGTGTTGAGCACGGCGTCGTTGTAGATGTCGCGGATCGCCGGCAGATCGGCGTGCACCGCATCGCGGATGTGGTAAGTCATGGCGCGGCCTCAGGCGATGGGTTGGTGGACGGTGACCAGTTTGGTCCCGTCGGGGAAGGTGGCTTCGACCTGGATCTCCGGGATCATTTCCGGGATGCCTTCCATCACTTGTTCGCGGCTGAGCAGGGTGGTGCCGAAGTGCATCAGCTCGGCCACCGTCTGGCCGTCACGCGCGCCTTCGAGCAGCGCTGCGGAGATGTAGGCCATGGCTTCCGGGTAGTTGAGTTTCACGCCGCGCGCCAAACGCCGCTCGGCCACGAGGCCGGCGGTGAAGATCAGCAGCTTGTCTTTTTCGCGTGGGGTCAGGTCCATCGTTTGGAATCCATAATCGGCAGATTAAAAAATCACTACAACCTCTGTAGGAGCGAGGCTTGCCCGCGAATGCTGCGCCTCGGTTTAACTGATTGACCGCGTTATCGTTCTTCGCGGGCAAGCCTCGCTCCTACAGGGGGATTGTGTTCAGGTGCTCCATATTCTGGGTGGGACGGCTTCTCGACCGAGCAACGCAGGCCTGAGCAATCGCCACAAATCAATCAACCAGCCTCGCGCCAACAGCGCCTCGCTGGCCAGGCACCGAGCCACTAACAGGCCCGGCAACTGCGTCAAATCCCCGCGTACGTCATTGGGCAGCGAGCGACAGGTTTCCAGCAGTTCACTGTCAATCTCCCCCGTCACCAACAACGTCGCAAACACCGGTTGCCCATCCAGGCCAATCGGCGAATCGAGCAACCCGTCATCACCGACAATGCGCTGGCGTTCGTGCCAGAGCAACTGGCCGTCGCGGCGGATATCCAGCTGCGCCTGAAAATGCCCGAGGTCAAAGCGCTCGCCACTGGCCGGACGACCCAAGGCGACGACGTCCCAGTAAAACAACCGCGCATCGCCTTCAAGGTCGATGCAGGTGCTGAGCTCCGCTTGGGCGGCGCTGAAAATGATCGTCTCTTGCGGCAACCACTCCAGTGTCGCGCCGGCCGCCACTTTCAAACTCAGTTGCTGATAGGCGGGGCCTGCCGCCCGATACCACTTGGCCGCGCCGGGGCTGGTGATTTGGGCCCACGCATCGCGGCCAACGCTGGCGCTGATGTCCAGCCGATCACCGCCGGCAATCCCGCCGGGCGGATGCACGATGATGTGCTGGCAAACCTCGGGCCCTTCGGCGTACAGATGTTTTTGCACCCGCAACGGCCCTTTATGCCGACGCTGAACCGGGCGCGTGGTGTCGCCAAATCGGGCGTAGCCCAGTTCCAGCTCGGCGTGCCAGCTAGGCGTGAACAGCGTTGTGTGGGCAGGTAAATTCATGATGTCTAATTATCGTTAGGACGCTACAGATTAGATCGTAACCAGACCGCGCACACCCTCGGCTTCCATATTTTCGCCGCGGCCCTGCTGCACGATCTCGCCGCGGGACATCACCAGGTATTGATCCGCCAGTTCAGCGGCGAAATCGTAGAACTGCTCCACCAGCAGAATCGCCATGTCGCCGCGTGCCGCAAGCTTCTTGATGACCGCGCCGATCTCCTTGATCACCGACGGCTGGATGCCCTCGGTCGGCTCGTCGAGGATCAGCAGCCGAGGACGGCTGGCCAGCGCCCGGCCGATTGCCAGTTGCTGCTGTTGGCCACCAGACAGGTCACCGCCGCGTCGTTGCTTCATTTGCAGCAACACCGGGAAGAGCTCGTAGATGAACGCCGGGACTTCTTTCGCTTCGCTGCCCGGAAACCGCGACAGGCCCATCAGCAGGTTTTCCTCCACCGTCAGCCGACCGAAAATCTCCCGGCCCTGAGGCACGTAAGCGATCCCGGCATGCACCCGCTGGTGCGGTTTGAACGTGGTGATCGGTTTGCCTTCCCAGTTCACCGCGCCTTCTTTGGCCGGCAGCAAACCCATCAGGCATTTGAGCAGCGTGGTCTTGCCCACACCGTTGCGCCCGAGCAGGCAGGTGACTTCACCGACCTTCACGTCAAACGTCAGGCCGCGCAGGATGTGGCTACCGCCGTAGTACTGGTGCAGCTTGTCGACTTGCAGCATTTCTGAAATCTCCTCAATCCCTTGTAGGAGCGAGGCTTGCCCGCGAAAAACGATGACGCGGTCTTCCAGTTGCACCGCGGCGCTCCCTTCGCGGGCAAGCCTCGCTCCTACAAAAGCAACATCATCTTCCGAGATAAACCTCGATCACCCGCTCGTTATCCTGCACCTGCTCCAGCGAGCCTTCGGCCAGCACGCTGCCCTGGTGCAACACGGTGACGTGGTCGGCAATCGAGCCGACAAACCCCATGTCGTGTTCCACCACCATCAGCGAATGCTTGCCCGCCAGGCTCTTGAACAGCTCGGCGGTGAATTCGGTTTCGGCATCGGTCATGCCCGCCACGGGTTCGTCGAGCAGCAGTAATTGCGGGTCTTGCATCAACAACATGCCGATCTCCAGAAACTGCTTCTGCCCGTGGGACAACAGGCCCGCCGGGCGATTGACCGAGGTGGTCAGGCGAATGGTCTCCAGCACTTCGCTGATGCGATCTTTCTGTTCGCCACTCAGGCGAGCCCGCAGGCTGGCCCACACCGACTTGTCGGTTTTCTGCGCCAGCTCAAGGTTTTCAAACACGCTCAACGCTTCAAACACCGTCGGCTTCTGAAACTTGCGACCGATGCCGGCCTGAGCAATTTGCACCTCGCTCATCTGCGTCAGATCGAGGGTTTCACCGAACCAGGCTTTGCCATGGCTGGGGCGCGTCTTGCCGGTGATCACGTCCATCAGCGTGGTTTTGCCCGCGCCGTTGGGACCGATGATGCAGCGCAATTCGCCGACGCCGATGTACAGGTTCAAATCGTTCAGTGCCTTGAAACCATCGAAGCTGACGCTGATGTCTTCCAGGGTCAGGATGGTGCCGTGGCGGGTATTCAGGCCGGGGCCGACGCGTTGCCCGAGGCCGATGGCATCGCGGCTGGTGCCGGCGTCCTTGTTCGGCTGCGGTGGATAGAAGGCCGGCTCGAGCATGAATTCAGCCGTCGCAGTCACTCTCATTGGTCACCCCTTTTCTTCAGCAGGCCGATCACGCCTTTGGGCAGGTACAAGGTCACGACGATGAACAGCGCGCCGAGGAAGAACAGCCAGTACTCGGGGAAGGCTACGGTGAACCAGCTTTTCATGCCGTTGACCACGCCGGCACCGAGCAACGGGCCGATCAGCGTGCCGCGACCGCCGAGTGCGACCCAGACGGCGGCCTCGATGGAGTTGGTCGGCGACATTTCGCTCGGGTTGATGATGCCGACTTGCGGCACGTACAGCGCACCCGCGAGACCGCACAACACGGCGCTCAAGACCCAGACAAACAGCTTGAAACCCCGTGGATCGTAGCCGCAGAACATCAAGCGATTTTCGGCATCGCGCAGGGCGGTCAGCACTCGGCCGAATTTGCTCTGCGCCAGTCGCCAGCCGATGAACAGGCTCGCCACCAGCAACACCACCGTGGCGAAAAACAACACCGCGCGCGTCCCCGGTTCGGTAATGCCAAAGCCAAGAATGGTGCGGAAGTTGGTGAAGCCATTGTTGCCGCCAAACCCGGTTTCGTTGCGGAAGAACAGCAGCATCCCGGCGAAGGTCAGGGCCTGGGTCATGATCGAGAAATACACACCTTTGATCCGCGAGCGGAAGGCAAAGAAACCGAACACCAACGCCAGCAATCCGGGCGCCAACACCACCAGACACATCGACCAGAGGAAGCTGCTGGTGCCGGTCCAGTACCACGGCAATTCGGTCCACGACAGGAAAGTCATGAACGCTGGCAAGGCATCGCCCGAGGCCTGGCGCATCAGGTACATGCCCATCGCGTAACCGCCAAGGGCAAAGAACAGACCGTGACCGAGGGACAGCAGGCCGGCGTAACCCCAGACCAGATCGAGGGCGAGGGCGACGATGGCGTAGCAAAGAATCTTGCCCACCAGGGTCAGCGTGTAGGCCGAGACATGGAAGGCGCTGTCTGGCGACAACAGCGACAGCAGCGGCAACGTCAACAGCAAAACAAGGATCACCGCACCGACGGCAATCGTGACTTTGGGGCCGGCCTTTTGGCTGGCTGTGAGCATCAGGGGCTGGTTCATCAGTCGATCACCCGTCCTTTCAGTGCGAAGAGGCCTTGCGGACGTTTCTGGATGAACAGAATGATCAGCGCGAGGATCAGGATCTTGCCGAGTACGGCGCCAATCTGCGGTTCGAGAATCTTGTTGGCGATGCCCAGCCCGAACGCGGCGAGCACGCTACCGGCCAGTTGACCGACGCCGCCGAGCACCACCACCAGGAACGAGTCGATGATGTAGCTCTGGCCGAGGTCCGGGCCGACGTTGCCGATCTGACTCAGCGCCACGCCGCCAAGGCCGGCGATGCCCGAGCCGAGGCCGAAGGCGAGCATGTCCACACGTCCGGTGGGCACCCCGCAGCAGGCGGCCATGTTGCGGTTCTGGGTGACGGCGCGCACGTTCAGGCCCAGGCGTGTCTTGTTCAACAGCAGCCAGGTCAGCACCACCACAAACAGGGCGAAGGCGATGATCACGATGCGGTTGTACGGCAGAACCAGGTTCGGCAACACCTGGATCCCGCCCGACAACCACGCCGGGTTGGCCACTTCGACGTTCTGCGCGCCGAACACCAATCGGACAAGCTGGATCAGCATCAGGCTGATACCCCACGTGGCGAGCAGGGTCTCCAGTGGGCGGCCGTAGAGGTGGCGAATCACTGTGCGTTCCAGCGCCATGCCAATCGCCGCCGTGACGAAAAACGCCACCGGCAACGCGATCAATGGGTAGAACTCGATGGCTTGCGGGGCAAAGCGCTGGAACAGCAACTGCACAACGTAAGTCGAGTAGGCGCCGAGCATCAGCATCTCACCGTGGGCCATGTTGATCACGCCGAGCAGGCCGAACGTGATCGCCAGCCCGAGCGCCGCAAGCAGCAGGATCGAACCGAGGGACATGCCGCTGAAGGCCTGACCGAGCATCTCGCCGATCAGCAGTTTGCGTTTGACTTGGGCCAGACTGGTTTCGGCGGCGGTACGCACATTGGCGTCAGCTTCGACACCTGGCTCCAGCAGACTCTCCAGTCGAGTGCGAGCCAGTGGATCGCCGGTTTCACCGAGCAGGCGCACAGCGGCAAGGCGCACGGCCGGGTCGGTGTCCACCAGTTGCAGGTTGGCCAGCGCGAGGCTGAGCGCGGCGTGAACGTTTTCGTCGTGTTCGCCAGCCAGTTGCTGGTCGAGGAATTTCAGTTGCGCCGGTTTTGCGCTTTTCTGCAATTGCTGCGCGGCGGCCAGACGGTTTTTGGCGTCGGTGGCGAGCAATTGGTGGCTGGCCAGTGCGGTGTCGATCAGACCCCGCAGGCGATTGTTCAGGCGCAAGGTTTTCGGTTGGCCGTCGACCGTCAACTCGCCTTGTTGCAGGGCGTTGATCAGTTCGATTCGGGCCGGGTCGGGCTGCGCGGCCCAGGCTTCCAGCAGTTTTGCTTGCTGCACAGGGTTGGCGGCGACGAAGTCTTCGGCGTCGCCGGCATGCGTGGCCATCGGCAACAGCAACGCGAGGGTAAGGATGAAACGGTAAAAAGCGGTGGGCATATCAAATGTCCTGGTCATACGCGGACCTTGTAGGAGCCGGCTTGCTGGCGATGGCGGTGCATCAGGCAAACCGTGTGATGCTGATCGCCAGCAAGCCGGCTCCTACAGGATTTGTGTCGGGCACGAACGATGTATTCGGCCCGACATCCAGGTGGCTTAGTTGCTCTTCACCGCATACTCCGGCTTCTTGTCGTTGCCAGGAATGAACGGGCTCCACGGCTGGGCACGGATCGGGCCTTCGGTCTGCCACACCACGTTGAACTGACCGTCCGCCTGGATCTCGCCGATCATCACCGGCTTGTGCAGGTGGTGGTTGGTCTTGTCCATGGTCAGGGTGTAGCCGGACGGTGCAGCAAAGGTCTGGCCAGCGAGGGCTTCGCGGACTTTGTCGACGTCGGTGGACTTGGCTTTTTCCGCTGCTTGCGCCCACATGTGGATGCCGACGTAGGTGGCTTCCATCGGGTCGTTGGTCACTGCTTTGTCGGCGCCCGGCAGGTTGTGTTTCTTCGCGTAGGCTTTCCAGTCGGCGACGAATTTCTTGTTCGCCGGGTTCTCCACCGACTCAAAGTAGTTCCACGCCGCGAGATTGCCCACCAGCGGTTTGGTGTCGATGCCGCGCAGTTCTTCTTCACCGACCGAGAACGCCACGACCGGAACATCGGTGGCTTTCAGGCCCTGGTTGGCCAGCTCTTTATAGAACGGCACGTTGGAGTCGCCGTTGACGGTGGAGATGACCGCTGTCTTGCCGCCGGCCGAGAATTTTTTGATATTGGCGACGATGGTTTGATAGTCGCTGTGACCGAACGGGGTGTAGACCTCTTCGATGTCCTTGTCGGCCACGCCTTTGGAGTGCAGGAACGAACGCAGGATCTTGTTGGTGGTGCGCGGGTAGACGTAGTCAGTGCCGAGCAGGAAGTAGCGCTTGGCGGCGCCGCCTTCTTCGCTCATCAAGTATTCCACGGCCGGGATCGCCTGTTGGTTCGGCGCGGCGCCGGTGTAGAACACGTTCGGCGACATCTCTTCGCCTTCGTACTGCACCGGGTAGAACAGCAGGCCATTGAGCTCTTCGAACACCGGCAGCACCGATTTACGCGACACCGAGGTCCAGCAACCGAACACCACGGCGACCTTGTCCTGGGTTAGCAACTGACGACCCTTTTCCGCGAACAGCGGCCAGTTCGACGCCGGGTCGACCACCACCGGTTCCAGCATCTTGCCGTTCACGCCGCCCTTGGCGTTGATCTCGTCGATGGTCATCAACGCCATGTCTTTGAGGGACGTTTCGGAGATCGCCATGGTGCCGGACAACGAATGCAGAATACCGACCTTGATGGTCTCGGCGGCCTGGACAGTCCAGGTCATGCCCATCGCGGCAATGCTTGCCGTGAGTGTAAAAGCCTTGATCAAGCTGCGACGCTTCATTGTGCGATCTCCATGAACTTATGAGTTTTCTTGGTTGGCAGATGCGGACTACTGAAGGGTCTTTAGCAAGGGGTGTGCCTGTTCGGTAAAGGCCGGTAAATCTCGTGATAGAGCCATTGGCGGGTCGGAGCGCGCACCAGACTGGGGCCTGTTTGCAAGGCGGGTGCGCCTGCGTGCGCAGCATTGGTGCCGAGGGTGTTCAGTGCCAAAACCCGGCAGGCGATAACTATGTACCACCTGCTGTGCTGCGAAATCCTGATCATCGTGGTTTCGAAATCAAGTGAGTAGCGCATGGACAGCACCTCTGGCAATACACCTTCAATCCCCCGGGAACCGGCGAAATTTCCCGCACTGGGACCGACGTTCATAAGCGCCGATGATGCAGCCTATTGGGCACACCGACAGATCGGCGCGCGTCGTGACAGAGCCTACGGCGGCGTGATCGTGCAGCGTGGCGATGGGAAATTTCAGCCCACGTTGCCTGTGGCCGGGAGGATGGGGCATTTCGATTTCGACTTCCTGCTGACTACCGGCAACCCCTACGAGCTGTTCGCCCCACCGGGCTACAGTGGCGCGGCCTATTACCTGACTCATTCGGCCAGCCACGCCGAGGTCCTGCGTGCTCATCCCGGCTGGACGACGGAGCAGATCAAGTTGAACCTCGGCTTTTTTTCAAGAGGACATATCCTGACCCATATGCAGGACCCGGGCGCCTATGGCCAGCGCCACTATCTGTCGGGGCCGGATGGCTCGTTGATCAAATATGAGTCGACTCAACCGGCTGAGGAGAAAAAACTCTTTGAGCAGGGGTCCAAGTCGTTCGGCCCATTCACCGACGTCGAACTCTTGATTCAGAAGGTGACCACGACCGGCACGCTGAGCGTACTGGTGCCGAATGATCAGTGGGGTGGCGTACGGGGAAACGTATCGGCGAGCTGGACCCTCGGTACTGCTGCGGTGCGAGGTCCGAGCCCGGTACAGCCGTTTTTTGGTGCGGTGTGCGATCAGGTGGACAAGGCCATCGAAGCTGTAGCAACGACCGTCACCCCAACCTCCGGCAACTTTAATCTGGGGTTTGTAGTGAGCTCTGCCGGCAGTTCGGAGTGCATGGCGACCTATCCGGTTCTCTCCAGTCAGCCGGCAGCCGAACTGTTCAAAACCTTTCCGATGAGCGCCGCTCGCAAGCTCGAGCGTCTGCTTGATTTCGACCTGAACGGCATTTATTTCATGTCGCACAGTGATGGCGCGCAGAGTGCCAGTGAGCCTTGGCTGTATGAGCGTTTTTTTTCACCGGACGAATGGGCGGCGGGCATCAAATTTTCCCTCTGGGATGTTTACCGGCAGGAGTACCCGGACTATCTGAAGGTGTACGCCCGGACCCGCGACGGTGCCGTGTTGCAGTACCAGCCTTCGGCGCACCTGCGTGAAGTTCCGCTGAAGGACAGTGCGGATATCAACGCTCGACTGAAGGCGGGCACGCTCAAGCCTGTGGATTACGTGAAGCAGGTAGCAGCAGCCGGCGAGCTGACGGTGCTGAAGGACAGCGCGTTATGGGATGTTGTCGGGAACGTTGGCACCGACTGGCAACCCTATGCCAGGTCGAGGCGTTTGAGTCCTGCTTTTCTCATGGCGGACGATGCCGCACGTTTTATCCATGAGCAAATTGGTAGCCGCCGTGAACAAGGCTACGTCGGGCTCATTTTGCAGGATCAAGACAAACGCTTCGTCGCCACCGAGCCGGTTATCGGTGCGCAGCCACGGTTTGCCCTGGACTCGCTCTGCCCTCTTGACGCTTCAGGAGCACCGATCGTACTGCTCGAGGGATACTCGTTTCATGGGCTGTACGCTTCGCGCTGGCAAGCTGACTCAAGCGCCATTGTGCGTGCCGACGAACAAGAGCAATTGACGCAGGCGCAAATGTTCACCACCGAAGACATTCGCTCGGTGCTCGACAAGAGCGCGCATGTTGTCGATTTCTACCTCTCGGGTTCGCCAGACAGCCTGCTGGTTTACAGCACCGATTTATCGAAAGTGACTGCTCGAAACAGATTACAGGCACGAGTCGCCCTGCTCGCCGATGGCTCTACCCTGATCGACCGGGAGCTGAAGGCCGGCACGCTTGCCCCCGACGCCGTTGTCGACGAACTGGCCGGAACCGGCCGATTGCGTGTGGTAGCCGGCAATGATGTGTGGGGGCCGCGAGGAACGGTGCGGGGTAATGAGTCAACTCCCGCAGGCGTATCGCCTCCTTTGCTCGGGGCGATTTTTACCAGCGCCGAAGAAGCCGTATTGAGCGCCCGTCATCGCGCCAGGCTCGACTACCGCACGGCTGCGGCAGGTTGGGGGTTCATTCTCAAGCACAAGGACCGCGATGAGTACGTGACGACCGAAACGGTGCCTGTCGGGCGCCTGGGGGCATTGAACCTGGCGAGCGACTTTGGCGCTCCCGTATTGGTCGACGAATTTCGCACCTTCGCGCTCTATTACTCGGCAAGCTGGGTTCCCGGCGGGTTATCGACAGCGGATGCCTGGTTTGCCCGGTATTTTGCTTCCCTGACCGAACTGGCTGCGGCGATCTATGACGACGAGGGCACGCTACGTCTTACGCATTTTCAGGACCTGAACGTTTTTTTCGCGACCCTGGATGGAGCCTTGTTGCGGTATCAATATTCGGCCACTTCAACCCGGTTCGACGCGAAAGGTTTGCAGCAACTGAATTCGCTGTTGGTCAACGGCACACCTCCCTATGCCGACGTCATTCAATTGATTGCCAAGGCCAGCGAGCTGAAGGTGTTGCGCACCAGTGAACTGTGGGACGAGGCGGGCATTGTCGGTGCGGATTGGAAACCCTACGCGCAGATCCAGCGGCGAGCGCTCAGCCCGGTCTTTGTGTCGCAGGATGATGCAGTGCGCTATGCGCTGACGCACTTGGACTCGCGGCGTGAGCGGATCTACGGTGGCCTGGTGCTGCGTCGGCTCGATGGTTTGTTTGTTGCGACTTTACCGGTGGCTGTCGAGATCGAAAACTTCCCTGCCAGCTGGATCCGCCTGGACGAATTGACCGAACAGGGGTTGTTTCTGGCTGGAAGCACGGTCGTCGCTCGCTACCATTCGCGAATGCAGGTCGAACCGGTTTTTGCGCTGTCGAACCGCGAACGGGACGTGTACCTCGCTATGTTTTCCACCGATTTCATGTCGGCAATCCTGAGCGGCTCCGCGCTTTCGCCGTCTCTATCGCCCGGCAAGGAATATCTGTTGGGGCTCGATGGCAGCCTGATCAGCTACACCCTCAGCGCCAATGCTGCCGAAAAACAACTCGCGCGATCATTGGCCCCCGCCAGTCAATTGCAGCGCAGGCATACCCCGATAGAACTGCAAATGCGCAATGGCACGCTGACCCCGAGTGAGTATGTCAATCAGGTTGCAAGCGCCGGCCGGTTGCAAGTGATCAAGGGTAGTCGGTTGTGGGGGAAGGTCAGGCAGTTATCAGCATGGAGCGCTTATTCCGAGGGTGGCCCATCGCAAGTGCATCGGTCGGCCATTGCTGATCCGGCGCTCAGTCCGGTCTTCACGCAATTGAACGACGCCGTACGGCATGTCCACCGTGCGGTGGACGCTCGAACCGGATTGAGGTTCGGGTTCGTGCTCAAGTCGCTGTACGCCGAGCGGTATGTGACGACGATGTCAATCGACGGGCGACAAGGAGGTCTTGCTGTAGAGAAGGTGTTTCCCGATGGCCTATTACCTCTGGGATACAGCGTTGAGGGAATCTATCTGTGTCCTTCGACCGGGACGGGACGACTGCCGGACGACTTGGATCAGAGCTTCATCTCGCCTCGGGATCTGATGTATGGGTTGGACGCTGTCCGTGTGCGCACCGGGGCAGTGACTACTTTTCTCAACGTCTTTGTGTCTTGTGCCGATGGCGCCTTGTTGCGATATAAACCCAAGGCCGGCGCACCGGAGTGGAGCCGGTTGCAGGTCGCGCTCGCCTACGAAAAGGTGCTGCAATCAGGGCACGAAACGCTGTTCGAGTATCTGCGCAAGGTGATCGCGAACGGTGAGTTGCAGGCAGTGGTACGCAGCACTTTCTGGTCGCCGTTCAGAGTGGATGCCAAGGGTGTCAAAACCGGCATCGGGCTGGTGAGATGGACGCCGGATCACCGCTTTGCCCTTGGGCCGGTATTTGCACATGCCGATGATGCTGCACGCTCAGCTCAAAGACTGATCGGCGAGTACGTCGGCCAGCAATATCTTGGAGGCGTCCTGATACACCAGGCATCGTCTTCGTTCGTTGCGGTCGAGCCGCTTGAGGACGGCCTCGACAGTGGCGCTGCCAGCGCACTGTTTTACTCAGGGCCGGGAGGGCCGATTGCCCCGGTCGCGGTACCAGGCGTGCAGCCGTTGCCATTGCCGGTTTTTCCGCAGGATTTCAAATGGGTGGCTGTTCACCAGTTCTACAAACGCTTCAACCTGTTCGTGAAGGACCCCAGCGCGGCTGATCAACTGCTACTGGACAACCTGGCCCTGGCCGACTTGTGGTTCAGCAGGGACGTTGTGAAAAAGAGCGGGGTCTCCGGCGGCAGCTGCTATTTCACCGGGCGAGGCGGGGCTCTGTTCAAATTCACCCCCAGCTTCTCGTCGCAGGAAACCGGATTTTTCAGCGAGGAGGCAAAGGACGGGGTCGCTGCATACCTCGCCAGACTCGCCAGCGTGGGACGGCTGGAAGTAGTGGACACCGATGGTTACTGGCGCCGTCGCGGGCTTGTGAGCGCCAACTGGAAACCTGCGTTGCCTGGTCATGACGAACTGTAGAGGATCGTATTTTCACTGATGGAAGCCTGAGAAACTGACGTCCTCAAGTGCTCAGCGACGTCGCATCAGGCCGATGAAAAACAACCCGCCAATCGCCGCCGTGGCCACGCCAATCGGTAAATCCTCGGGGGCGATCAGCGTGCGCGCAGCGACATCGACCCACACCAGAAATACGCTGCCCAACAATACGCACACCGGCAGTAATCGCCGGTGTTCGGCCCCGACCAGTCGCCGCGCAATGTGCGGCACCATCAGCCCGACAAAACCGATTGAGCCACTGATCGACACCAGCACTCCGGTCATCAACGAGGCAATCAAAAACACCCGCAACCGTACGGTGCGGGCGTTGAGCCCAAGGGTCACGGCCGTCTGTTCACCGGCCATCAACGCGTTCAGTGGTCGAGCCATGCCAAGCAACAAAACCAGCCCGAGCAGCACACTGGCGGCCGGCACCGCGAGCAATTCCCAGCGTGCCAACCCGAGCCCGCCGAGCATCCAGAACATCACCGCCGAACTGGCGCGGTGATCGCCGAGAAACAGCAGCAGATTGGCGATTGCCATCATCACGAACGACACCGCCACACCGCACAACAGCAGCCGATCACTGTCCAGGCGACCGTTGCGGTTGGCGATCATCAGCACGATCAGCATGCTCAGCAGTGCGCCAATAAATGCGGCAATCGGCAACGTCAGCAGGCCGACGATTTCACCGACATGCAGCACCACGATCACCGCGCCGAGGGTGGCGCCGGAGGTCACGCCGAGCAGGTGCGGATCGGCCAGCGGATTGCGCGTCACCGCTTGCAGCACCGCACCGATCAGCGCCAGGCCGGCACCGACCAAGGCGCCAAGCAACATGCGCGGCACGCGGATCAGCCACACGATGTGCTCCTGCCCGGCCGTCCAGCTCACCTCGCCAAAGCCGAACACCTTGTGCAGCAAAATTCGCCACACCACGTCCACCGGCACCCGCGCCGGGCCGAAGCCCAGCGACACCACGCACGACACCAGCAACAACGCGCCGAGGGCAATCAGCAACAGGGCGTAGCGACGATTGATCATTCGCCGTGGAAACCTTTGGCCAGGGTTTCAACCGCCAGCACGTTGTCGATCCCCGGCGTGGCCTGCACATACGGAATGACGATGAAGCGCTGGTTCTTGATCGCGTCAACCGATTGCAGCGCCTTGTTATCGAGCAGGAATTGCGTCTTCTGCTCGGCAGTCACTTCACCGTAATCGACGATCACGATCACCTGCGGATTGCGCTCGACCACGTTCTCCCAATTCACGCGGGTCCAGCTCGCTTCGACGTCATCCAGAATGTTGCGCCCGCCCGCCGCGTCGATCAGCGCTTGCGGCATGCCCAGGCGACCTGAAGTCATGGCGCGATCTTCGCCACTGTCGTAGAGGAACACCCGGGGTTTGTCCGCCGGCAGATCCTTGCGCACATCGGCGACTTGCGCCTGCATGTCGGTGATCAATGCATTGGCGCGATCCTGCACGTCGAAGATTTTGCCGAGGTTGCGCAGGTCGTTGTAGGTGTCCTCCAGGCTGGCCGGTGGACGCTTCATCACGAAGGCGCAGGACTCGGTCAGCTCATAGACGTTGATGCCCAGCGGCTGCAAGGTTTGCGGCGTGAGATCACCGCCCACGCGCATGCCGTAATCCCAACCGGCGAAGAAGAAATCGACGTTGGCGTTGAGCAGGGTTTCCACTGAAGGGTACTTGGCCGCCAGCTCAGGCAGGCCGTCGAGGATGGTCTGCATCTGGGGCGTGACCGACTTCCAGCCACTGACACCGCTGTAGCCGGCCATGCTCGGTTTGAGGCCGAGTGCGAGCATCATTTGCGTCATGTTGATGTCGTGGCTGACCGCGTGTTTCGGCGCTTGCGTGAAGGTCACGTCGCGGTTGCAGCTCTGGATCGTCAGCGGATATTTCGTTGCTTCGGCAAACGCTTGGCTACTGCCCAGCAACAGAGCAACGCACAGCAGGGAACGCAAAGTCATGGTTGGGTTATCCAGGTGATTCGTGGGTAGCCGTGCAAAGGGTGTTCATCGATCAGCGCTTCGACGCCGAACACATCACGCAGCAGCGGGGCGGTCAGGACTTCTTTTGGTGTGCCGCTGGCGACGATGCGGCCGTGATTGAGCACGTACAGCCGGTCACAGAACGCGGCGGCGAGATTGAGGTCGTGAATGCTCGCCAGGGTACCGATCCGCAGGCGCTTGACCAGTTGCAATAACTCAAGCTGATAGCGCGGGTCGAGGTGGTTGGTCGGCTCGTCGAGGATCAGCACTTGCGGTTGCTGGGCCAGGGCGCGGGCGAGGATCACGCGTTGTTTTTCGCCGCCGGAGAGCGTGGCGAAAGCGTGGTCTTCGAAACCGTTGAGGCCGACGGATTCCAGTGCTTGCGTTGCGAGATTCCGGTCTTCGAGGGTGTCACCGTCGAACAGGCCTTTGTGCGGTGTGCGGCCCATGGCGACCACTTCATCGACGGTCAGGCCGAAGGCGTCGGGGAATTCCTGCAGCACCACGGCGATGCGTTGCGCGCACCAGCGCGAGGATTGTTTCCAGACGTTGTGGTGGTCGAGCCGGACCTCACCGTTTTCCGGTTTGCTGAAGCGATAGGCGCACCGCAGCAGGCTGGTCTTGCCGCTGCCGTTAGGGCCGATCAACCCGACAAATTCACCGGCGGCCACGTGCAACGAGGCATCACGCAGTTGGAACTGGTGATGACAGTGGCCGTGGCCCAGGGGTGTCCAGGCGAGGTTGGTGAGGTTCAGCGAGGTCATGCATTTACTCAGAGATATTTGGTGATGCTGATGACGCCTTCGCGGGCAAGCCTCGCTCCTACAGGATTCGCGTCGATCACAAATTTTTTGTTCGACACATAAACTGTAGGAGCGAGGCTTGCCCGCGAAGAGGCCAGATGCTTAAAAGGTGTAATCAGCTGTGACGAAGAACGAACGCGGCTCCCCCAGGATCCACTGCTGCCCCTCATTGTATTGGCTTTGCGCATACTGGCGGTCAAACAGATTGTTCGCCTGCAACCCCAGCGTCGTATTGCGCAGCGCTTTCCATGACAACGTGGCATCGACAACGGTGTAGCTCGGCAGCTCGTTCTGGTTGGCCATGTCGGCATAACGCGCGTCGACGTAACGCACACCAGCCCCGGCCTTCAGGTCCTCGCTAAGCGCTTTGCTCAGCCACAGATTCGCCGTACGACGAGGAACGTCCACCGGGCGATTACCGTTGCGCGACACTGGCACGCCACTGACCACTTCTTCGAAATCGTCGTACTTCGCTTTGACGATGGCCGCGTTGGCCTGCAGTTGCCAGGCGTGTGGCAGTTGCAGATCGAGGCTGGCTTCCAGGCCATTGGACGATTGTTGGCCGACCTGTTGTTTGAGCGTCGGGTTGCCCGGATCGTCGGTCAGCAGTTTCTTTTTGACGATGCGATAAGCCGCCAGCGTCCACTCGCCGCGTTGATCCCAGAACATCTGCTTCACGCCGATCTCGGTCTGTTTCGCCGTGGCCAGGTCATATTGCTGCTGGCTCGGGCTCAGGGAAATCAGGCCGCCGACACCGTCGGTGCTGGTGGCGTACTGACCGTAGAACGAAGTGTCCGGGGTCACGGCGAACACCAACCCGGCTTTCCAGTTGTTGCCGGTCAGGGTCTTGTCGCTCTGGCTGCCATCGACCAGGTTGTCGCGATCGACGTGCACGTAGTCGCGACGCACACCGGTCACCAGCGACCAGCGCTCGCTCAACTGCGTGCGGTTTTCGGCAAAGGCCGACATCTGTTTGGTGGTGCTCTGGAACTGATCGCGATACGGATTGGCACTTTCAAAACGGCCACGTTGTGGATGATACAAATCGATCGGCTGGCCATCGGGCAACACGTCGTTGAACGGCGAGTTGCTGTCGAGCTGGAAGCGGATGCGGTTGTAATCGACACCGGTCACGGTCTGGCTGTCGAGGCCGAACAGAGAGTGTTTGAAGGTGAAGGTCTGACGGTCGCCGACCTGTTCCTGCCGGTGGCCGATGCCGAAATAGCCGCTGCGGCTGAGCTGCTGTGCGTTGCGGTCGAAGTTGTAGTTTTCGGCGTTCTGCCAGCGGCGCTGGGCCTTGAGGTAATACAGCTCGTTGCTCGCGCTGACGTTATCGGACATTTGCCAGTCGCTGGTCAGGCGCGTCCATTGATCGTTGTAGTGCTGCTTGTCGTTGCTGACGTTGTAGTTCTTGTCGCGCAGACCTTCGTGGAAGCGGCCGTTGATCAATGGCGTGCCGAAGTAGTTCATCGGGTTCTGGTCGCCGTAGTCGTGGGCGAGGGTGAATGCCAGATCGTCCGTGGCCTGCCAGCGCAGGGCCGCGCTGACGAAGTCGCTGGAGGAATCGCCGCGATCGACCCAACCGTTGCTGCGCAGGCGATTGAGGTTCAAGCGGTAGCTCAGGGTATCGCTCAGCGAGCCGCCGCTGTCGAACGCTTGTTGCTGACTGTCGTAAGAGCCGTAACCGAGACGCACGTGGTTTTCGATCTCGCCTTCGAAGGGCTTTTTCGGGATCACATTGACCACCGCCCCCGTCGCGCCTTCGCCGTACAACACCGAAGCCGGGCCGCGCAGCACATCGACACGCTCCACCGACCAGGTGTCGACCGGGAAGGTCACGGTGCCCATCCCGGTGTACATCCGGTTGCCGTCATACAACTGCATCACCGAGTTCTGCCCGGTAAAGCCTCGTGCGGACAACGAGGTCCCGCCGTCGCCCGGCGTGCCGGTGCGGCTGATCCCGGTGCTGCGCGAGGCCGCGTCCTGCACGCTGCGGTCACCGCGCGCGCGGATCTGTTCGCCAGTCAGGCTTTCCACACTGGCGGGTGTTTCCAGTGCCGTGAGGTTCAGGCGCGAACCGGCGGTGGTCGGCGTGTTGAGGTTGACGGTTTCGTCGTCAACGGCCGGTGCGGTGATGGTGCCGGCGGGCAGCGTCAAGGATTGCGCGTGGGCGCTGTTGTTCAGGGCGAGCAGGCAGAGGCCGGACAAGAGGTACTTGTTCATCGGGTGGGTGACACTTCTTCCAAAAGAAAACCCGCAGCAATGGCTGCGGGTTGGGCGGTGCATTTGCGTTATACAGTAACACTAAAAATGACCGTGCGATAAGCGCCCGAAGTCTACAGATCCCTCTAATACGCGCATCTCGCCTGTTTCATGATGAAGATGAGGCTGATTCAGTTTGTCGGGTGAATCGCGACAACAGCACTCGGTCCAGCAACCAGACCACCACCAGCGACGCGCCCACCAACGGAAACGCCACTGCCAGCACCAGCATGATCGCTACCCCTGTTTTCCATTTCGGCAGGTCGTGGCGCAGCGGTGGAACACCGAACTTGCCTTGTGGCCGACGCTTCCACCAGATCACCACGCCGCTGACGGCACTGAGCAGAATCATCAGGCAGATCAGCAGCACGATGATCTGGTTGAGCACACCGAACATCTTGCCTTCGTGCAACATCACGCCGGTTTCCGTGGCGCGGGCCACGGGGCCGTAATGTTCCCAGCGCACGTCGGCGAGGACGTTGCCGGTGTACTGATCGACGTGCAGGGTCGCGTCGTTGCGCGGGTCATCGGCAAACACGGCGATGGTGAATACGCCGGTGGCCGTGGTCGGGAAAGTAATGCTGTAACCCGGCTCGACCTTGCGTTGCACGGCGATGTTCTGCACGTCTTGCAGGCTGATGGTCGGGGCGGCGGGGCCGGGTTGCGCACTGTCGTGGGCCATGTGTTCGGCGTGGTCGCCGGACATCGGCATCGGCGTGTTTTCCATCGCCCATGGCACGGTCTGGCGTGTGGCGGTGTTGAGGCTGCGGGCCTCGACGTCGGACTTGGGCATGTCATTCCACATGGCATCCGGGAACACGTTCCAGACCCCGGCGTATTGCTTGCCCCAGAACCCGGTCCAGGTCATGCCGCTGAGCAGCATCACCAGCAGAAATGCGGCGCCCCAGAACCCGGTGACGGCATGCAGGTCGCGCCACAGCACGCGACCGCGACTGCTCAGGCGGGGCCATAAAATGCCGGCAGCCTGACCTCGTGGCCACCACAGAAAGACCCCGGAAACCACCAGCACGATGCCCCAGCCAGCGGCCAGTTCGATCAGCCGGTCACCGACCGTGCCGATCATCAACTCGCCATGAATCGCTCGCGCAATCGCTTGCAGATTCTTCTTGGCGTCTTGCTCGCCGAGGATGTCGCCGTGGTACGGGTCGACGAAAACGTTCAGCTCATTGCCGCCATTGAGCACGACAAATTGCGCGCTGCGTTCGGCGTTGACCGGTGGCAGGTATTGCTTGATCGTCGCTTGTGGATACGCGTCTTTCACCCGCTTGAGCAAGTCGTCGGCCGGGACGCTGTGATGGCCGGCCGGGACGTTCATCAGGCTGTCGTACATCAACGAGTCGAGTTGCGGCTTGAACAGGTAAATGACACCGGTCAGGGCCAGCATCACCATGAATGGCGCGACGAACAGACCGGCATAGAAATGCCAGCGCCAGGCCAGGTTATAGAAATTCGGTTTGGGCTGTTTCATCGGTTGTGCTCCGCTTGGCTTGGTACTTTTGTTGTTGTCTGGTGACTGCTGTGCAGTCATTCGCGGGCGAGCCTCGCTCCTACATGGACGGTGATAAACCTGTAGGAGCGAGGCTTGCCCGCGAAGTTTTTAGAAGCTCATATCCACCTTGGTCCAGAGCGTTCGCCCCGGTTCTTTAATGGCCTGCGGGTCATTGGCCGGGTAGCCAAAACCGGCGTTGCCGGCCAGGTTCAAATGCTCGGCGTAGGCCTTGCCGAACAGGTTGTCGACGCCGCTGCTGACCTTCCAGTTCTTGTTGATCCGATAGGCGCCGTTGAGTGAGAACACGCCGAACCCCGAGGACTTGTCGAAGTCCTTGCCGACCACGTTGCCCTTGTTCTGATCAATGCGGTTTTGCGCCGCGACCACTCGCCACAAGGCGCCGGCGCTCCAGTTGTCTTCGCTGTAGGTCAGGCCGAATCGCGCGTCCAGCGGCGGCATTTGCGGCAATGCCTTGCCGTCGCTGCTGTTCTTGCCCCAGGCGTAGGCCAGGGTTGCGTCGGCCTTCCAGTTCGACGTCAGCCTGTAGGCCGCCCCGAGTTCACCGCCCATGATCCGCGCGTCGATGTTCTCGGCTTGCGAGGTCGTGCCCATCATTCCCGTCTTGTAATTGAACAGGATGTAATCGCGTACCTGTCCGACGTAACCCGAGGCCCAGGCTTCGAGGTCTTCGGTCTTGTATTGCAGGCCGAAGTCGAGCTGGGTGGTTTTTTCGGGCTTGATCGAGTCGAAGGCGTTTACCGAGCCGGCAGGTCCCGAGTTGGGCGAAAACAGCTCCCAGTAATCCGGGAAACGCTGGGTGTGACCGAGGCCTGCGTACAGCGTGGTCGGGCTGTCTGCCAGATCATGCTCGTAACGGACGAAGCCGCTTGGCAGGGTATCGGCGCGGGTGTCGTCGGCGGTCGGGTTGGCGCGGGTCATCATCCCCGAGCCAGTGGTCTGCCGAAAATCCTTGGCCGAAGCACGGTCCAGTCGCGCGCCGGTAATCAGTCGATCACGGTCGGCGGCGTACCAGGTCAGTTCGCCGAACACGCCGTAGTTATGGAAATCGGCGTCCTTGCTGCGCGGCAGATCCTTGTAGGTGTCGATGCCCATGGCGGCGCGCTTGCGGTGTTCGTTGGTCTGCGCGTCGATACCGCTGATCAATTGCACATCGGCCCAGCGCCACGTGGCTTTGATCCGTGCGCCGAGGGTTCGGCGATCGACACTGGAAGCCATCGGGCCGGCCATCATCCCGGTGCCGGACGGCGTGCGCAGGGTGTAGTTGTCCATCACGTGGTCGGCGTAGTTGTAGTAGATCTGTGCTTCGACCTTGTCGAGCACGTCGCCGATATTGGACTTCTCGAAACGCAGTCCGAGGCTTTCGCGCTTGAACTGCGCGCCGTCCATGCCGCGTCCGGCGTAGCGGGCTTCGCCATCGCCCTTGCCGGCGGTCAGCTCCAGCAGGGTGTCGGCGTCCGGGGTCCAGCCGAGTGCCACGTCGCCATTCCACTTGTCGTAACGCGAGGCCACGGTGTCGTTGTTGCCGTCCCGATAGTCGTCGGAATGCGCGGTGTTGCCGATCACTCGCACGTAACCCAATGACCCGCCGGCAGCGGCGTCCACTACTTTGTCGAAACGGCCGTTGGAGCCGGCCAGTACGCTGGCATTCACTCGGGTGCCGAGTTCGCCGAAGCTTTCCGGGTCACGGTCGAACAAGATGGTGCCGGCGGATGCGCCCGGCCCCCAAAGTACCGTTTGCGGGCCTTTGATGACGGTGAGTTTGTCGTAGGTTTCCGGTGAGATGTAGGAGGTCGGTGCGTCCATCCGGCCGGGGCAGGCGCCGAGCATCTGGCCGCCGTTGGTGAGGATGTTCAGGCGCGAGCCGAACATGCCGCGCAGCACCGGGTCACCGTTGGTGCCGCCATTGCGCACCAGGGCGAAGCCGGGGATGGTCTTCAAGTAGTCACCACCGTCGCTGGCCGGTACCGGTTGGCGTGGGTCTTTGGGGTTGGTGACGATGGTCAGCGGTGAACTCGGTGCGATGGCGGTGATCACCGTCGGGCTCAGTTCTTCACTGTGGCCGGCATGATCATCGGCCAGCACCATCGGTGTCAGCAGTACGCCGCAAAGAACGGCGGTGGCGTGCCTGAAACGAACGCGCGTTTCGTTCAGGGCAAAAGAAGCTTGGGCGGCGCTCAAGCGTGTGTCAGCAGAAAACCTGGACATGACAATTTCCATCGAACAGTCGTAAACGACACGGCCGGCAGCCTGCGCAATGCCTGTGGGGGCGGGCGTGCTCGCGATGTGGGTGGGTCAGCCCCACCGCTTTCACGAGCAAACCCGCTCCCACAGGTTGCTTTGCTGTCTTCTAACCGTGTGAGATTGGGGAGATGTTTACGTGACGATGGGTGGTGCGCGGGTGCGGGCGCCGGGGAAGAAGGTTTGCCGGGCGTGGCCCAGGCGGGTGGCGGGTGTACTGAAGGTGCTGGTTTTTGGGGCGTCGAATGCAACGAAAGACTGGCCGCCCGTCAGCGCCGGGCAGTTGAACAGCAGGCTGCAATAACCGCACTTTTCCCAGATCGCATGATGGGAGGTTTTGGGTGGACAGTGCTCGGCGGCGGGTGTCGCGCCGTGCTCGCCGTGCGCCATCGCTGACATGTCCATGCTCATGTCCATCGACATGTTCATGGACATCGAAGAGGCGCGCTGATCCATCGGCATCGACTGAGAAATCAGCGGGCCGATGAAGATCATCAACATGGCGAACAGGCTGATCCAGCTACCGCGTGTCAGGCTCAATGGCTGACGACGGGGCGCGGATGGCCTGGCGCTAAGCGGGCGCATGGGCGTATTCAGCTCTGGCGATTACGGGTTGTGTGCGTGCACTTGCACGCCGCCCGGTGCGGTTTTCTGCACCGAGACTTCGACCGTCACATCACCGGACTTTTCGAAATGCATCGTCAGCGGGAACCGCTTGCCGTCGCTCAGCAGGCTGCGGTCTTTCAGTTCCAGCAGCATCACGTGGTACGCCATCGGTGCAAACGTGACGTCGCCGCCCGCCGGGATTTCGACGGCCGGCACCTGCTGCATTTTCATCAGATCGTTCTGCATCACGTGCTCGTGCAACTGGGCGACGCCTGCAATCGGCGAGTCGACGCTGAGCAGTTTGTCGGCGGTTTTACCGGGGTTTTGAATCACGAAGTAAGCCGCAACGGTCGGCGCGTTCGGTGGCAATTCCTGTGACCACGGATGAGCGATTTGCAGTTCGCCAGCCTTGTATTCATGGGCATTGGCAAAGCAGGCAGGCAGCAGCAATGCAGCCAGAACGATGAGTTTGTTCAACATGGCAGTTCTCCAGAACGATTCAAAACGCAGGTCAATTGCGAGAAGGAATCACACCAGAGGGGATGCGCGGGGGTTGAGATTCGGCCATTGCTGGCGCGGAGTGGGAGTGTCGAGAGCGGTGGCGGGCAGGCTTCGATGGGACTCGAAACGCGCGAAATACAACTGCGGCACATGCCCGGGCAACGCCACCAACGGCGCAGAACCGGAACAGCACCAGCACCAGCAATGCTGCATGTTGGAATGAACGTCGTTCTGCGGAGCTTTCTGATCAAGCGTCCCCAGCGAAATCGCCACCATCTTCGTGCCGGTGGACGAGCAGAAACTGCCCCACAACACCTGTTCGGCCGGCGATTTCGCCGTCTGCGCCATCGCTCCGGTCATCGGCATGGCGAGCATGTTGAACAGCACTGCGAAGCAGGCTATCCAGGCAATTGCGAGCCGTTGTCGGGACATGGGACAGATCCGGTTGGGTGGGAGATCAGGCGCGGCTATTTAGCCTGATCAGTGCCGATAAGTAAAAACGCGGCCTGCGGTTTGGTGTCGCAGCGTGTTTCAAATGAGTGTAGCGGCTCCCATTTGAAATGCCGGGGGCTGGCCCGGGAATAATCACTGATCGGTCAGAGTATTTCGGCGAGCGCCTCCAACACCTGCACTACCGACCCAAACTCCCGCTCCACCCCCGGCAACACCGGCCGTTTCAACACCAGCACCGGCACCCCACGCTCCCGCGCCACTTCCAGTTTCGGCTCGGTGGCGGTGCTGCCGCTGTTTTTGCTGATCAGCACATCGATCTGCCGGCGCTCGAACAACTCACGCTCATCCTCGATCAGAAACGGCCCGCGTGCGCCGATCACTTCGCAGCGCTCGTTGCCCGGATAAACGTCCAGGGCGCGCATCGTCCAGAATTGCGGCGCAGGGATTTCATGCAGGTGTTGCAAGGGTTCGCGGCCGAGGGTGAACAGTGGTCGGTGGAACGGTTTGAGTGCTTCGATCAGCTCGGCCCAGTCACTGACTTCGCGCCAGTCATCCCCGGCTTGTGGTTGCCAGGCCGGGCGGCGCAGTGCCCAGCAGGGAACGCCGGACATCCGCGCAGCGGTCGCGGCGTTCTGGCTGATTTGCGCAGCGTAGGGATGCGTCGCGTCCAGCAGCAGATCGATCCCTTCGTCGCGGATGAACTGCGCCAGGCCGTCCGCGCCGCCATAACCGCCAACGCGAACCCGACAGGCCAGATCGGTCGGCACACGACCGACGCCGGCCAGGCTGTAGATGTGTTCCGGCCCCAGCGTGCGGGCGATGGCCAGCGCTTCCGTCACACCGCCGAGCAGCAATAGGCGTTTCATTGAAAAGCTCCCGCGTGACCGACAATCCCGCCTTGTCGATCGATGGCAAACACTTCGACCTGAACCTGTGCCGGCACCACACTGCGGGCAAAATCCAGTGCGTGCCGGCATACCGCGTCGCCGAGCGCGATGCCGGCGGCGCTGGCCATGGCCAAGGCCTGTTGACTGGTGTTGGCTTCACGTATTGCCTGCTGCAGCGCTTCGTCCGCGCCGACCGCCGCAGCCCATTCGGCCAGTTGCGGCAGGTCGATGCTCGAGTGCCGACTGTGCAGATCCATGTGCCCGGCCGCCAGTTTGCTGATCTTGCCGAAACCACCACAAATGCTGAGTCTGGCCACCGGCACTTTGCGCAGGTGTTTGAGCACCGCACCGACGAAGTCGCCCATTTCGATCAGGGCGATTTCCGGCAGGTCGTAGACTCGGCGCATGGTGTCTTCGCTGGCGTTGCCGGTGCACGCGGCGATGTGCAGGTAACCGTTGGTTTTCGCCACGTCGATGCCCTGATGGATCGAGGCAATGTACGCCGCACAGGAAAACGGCCGGACGATGCCGCTGGTGCCGAGAATCGACAGGCCACCGAGAATGCCCAGCCGAGGGTTCATGGTTTTCAACGCCAGCGCCTCGCCGCCCTCGACGTTCACCGTGACCTCGAAGCCGCCGGGGTAATTGAGCTCTTGCGCGAGCGAGGTCAAATGATCGCTGATCATCTTGCGCGGCACCGGGTTGATCGCCGGCTCGCCGACACCCAGCACCAGGCCCGGTCGGGTGACGGTGCCGACACCACGACCGGCACAGAAACGAATGCCCGGTTCTGCGCTCAGGCGCACTCGGGAATAGAGCAGCGCGCCGTGGGTCACGTCCGGATCGTCACCGGCATCCTTGATCGTTCCAGCTTCGGCGCCGTCATCCAGCAACCGGCAGAATTCCAGGCGCATCTGCACGCGCTTGCCTTTGGGCAGGACGATGTCCACGGCGTCTGCACTCGTTCCGCCGAGCAGCAATCGAGCGGCCGCCAGGCTGGTGGCGGTGGCGCAGCTGCCGGTGGTCAGGCCGCTACGCAGCGGTGCGGGTTGTTCGGCGGTTTCGTCACGCATCGAAAGGTTTGACCACGTCCAGCAAAGTAATCGGCAAGGCCTGGCGCCAGGTATCGAAGTCGCCCAGCGGTTGCGCCTGGGCGATATGAATACGCGTCAGCTCGCCGCCATGTTGCTCGCGCCAGGCCATCAGGGTCATTTCACTTTGTAGCGTGACCGCGTTGGCGATCAGTCGGCCACCGGGTTTGAGCCCCGCCCAGCAAGTGTCCAGCACGCCTTCGCGGGTGACGCCGCCACCGATGAAGATCGCGTCCGGGCGCTCCAGACCTGTGAGGGCTTGCGGCGCACTGCCGCGAACCAATTGCAGGCCGGGCACGCCGAGCGCGTCGCGGTTGTGCTCGATCAACAGTTGCCGGCCTTCATCGGCCTCGATCGCCAGCGCCCGGCAACCCGGATGGGCGCGCATCCACTCGATGCCGATCGAACCGCTGCCGGCGCCGACGTCCCACAACAGTTCACCGGGAACCGGGGCCAGGCGCGCGAGGGTGATTGCACGCACATCGCGCTTGGTCAGTTGACCGTCGTGCCTGAACGCCGAATCCGGCAGGCCGGCCAGTCGCGAAAGGCGCGGCGTGTCGGGGTCGGCGATGCACTCGATGGCGATCAGGTTGAGGTCTGCGATAGCCGGGTCGGCCCAGTCGTTGGCGACACCGTCGATGCGTCGCTCAGCCTCGCCACCCAAATGTTCCAGTACGCTCAGGCGGCTCGGCCCGAAACCACGTTCGCGCAACAACGCCGCTATTGCGGCGGGGCTTTGCCCATCGTTGCTGAGCACCAGCAAGCGAACACCGCTGAACAACTGCGCGTTAAGCGCCGCGACCGGGCGAGCGACCACCGACAGCGTGACCACATCCTGCAACGGCCAGCCCATTCGCGCGGCCGCCAGAGAGCAGGAAGAGGGCGCCGGCAGGATCAGCATTTCCGCGCTGGGCAATTGCCGGGCGAGGCTGGCGCCGACACCGAAGAACATCGGATCGCCGCTGGCCAGCACGCACACCGGCTCACCCCGCAAGGCCAACAACGCATCGAGGGAGAACGGCGTCGGCCAGAGTTTGCGTTCGCCACGGATGCAGGGCGGCAGCAGGTCCAGTTGCCGCTGACTGCCGAAGATCTTCGAGGCAGCCAGCAACGCATGTCGGGCATTCCTGCCCAAACCCTTGAAGCCGTCTTCACCAATGCCTGTCACGGTCAGCCAGCGTGCCATGTGTGATCTCTATTCATCTGCATAAAGCGGCACATGATAACGCGGCAGACGCGGAGGCGAGTAATAGAATGTTTTAAGTTGGTTTTATTAGTCTGTGGCTGGTCATGGTTAAGTTATGTAGTTTGAATGCTCGTGCACTAACTTGATAATGGTTTAAAAGGAATTGACTATGGTTATTGATAAAACAGGAAGCCTGGACTTGATGGCTTATTCTGATGCGTTCAACCGAGACTTCGCGCCACGGCAAACAAAGAACTCTCGACTTTACGTCGCGCAGGATCAGCAAGGCGCTGCCGGGTCGCTATCGGGTGGCAACCTGATCAGCACGGCCAGGGGCGTGTCGCGTCAGGACAAGCGTGACGTCAACTCCAGCGTGCGCTATGCGCAGTGGTATGCGAGTCAGCAGCGCAATAGGGACACGGATCCGCAAGGCTGGTTTTCCTTGTTTGCCGTGGTGTTATGGGACTTGGGTTGGGAAATTGACGAACGCAGGGTTGTCGAGAAAACTTACAGTCACTTTGCAGGTAAAGTGACTCAGATTTATTTGAACAGAATTGCCGCTGTTAACAGTCAGATGGCGATAGTTACAAAAGACATGTTTGAATCATTGTTGGCTAATTCGTCGGCGCTTTGGTCATTGGCCACTGAAAGTCGACGTGGCAGGGAGTTTTCCATTGCTCCCGCTGAATACGACAAACAAGGGAAGTTATCACTGGACCTGAATGACTTTTCGCTTCGGGCGCTGGCACAGCGGGAAGATTTTCTGTTTTGGGACTGGAAGGAAGGCAACGTGACGCTCACGCATCGAGCCGCTCCCTTGACCCTGAACAGAGCCCGCTTCGACGAAGTCCGCCCGCAGTTGAACGATCGGCTCGACCGGATCGCTGACGCCATTTTCGAGTTTTATTCAGAGCGCCTATGAGGGAGGCCGCCTGATGGATTCAAGGTCGGAGCAAATGCGACACGTGGTCTTATGATGCTGCGCTGCAAAGCAGGCATAATACCGCTCGCCTCCGACGGGGGGCGCTCCCACTTCAGATCCGGTCATCCCTTTGAACGAACTCCCTATGTCCCGCGCTTTACGCCCCTCGGCCTGTCCGGGGCTGCTGCGTATCGTCCAGGCCAGAGACGGCGGTATCTGCCGGATAAAACTGGCGGGCGGCACCCTCACTTCCGAGCAGGCCAATGCTGTCGCCGAAGGTGCGCAGCGTTATGCCGGCTCAGTGATCGAGGCCACTAACCGGGCCAACCTGCAGATTCGCGGCATCGTCAAAGAGCAGGAAGCGTTGATCGAAAGTCTGCTCGCCGCAGGCCTTGGCCCTTCGCATGCGGCGGGCGACGATGTACGTAATCTGATGCTGAGCCCGAGCGCAGGTATCGATCGGCAGATGCTGTTCGACACGCGTGAATTGGCCGCACAGATCCTCGCCACCTTGCAGGGGCAAGAACGCTTTCACGACCTCAGCGCCAAATTCGCCGTGCAACTGGATGGCGGTGAACGCATGGCGATGCTCGAACACCCCCATGATCTGTGGTTGTCCGCGGTCGAGCGAGAGGGTGAGCGGTGGCTGGCTTTCGGTCTGGCGGGATGCCCCACCGATCAACCGGCCGGTCGTGTCCCACTGGAAGATGGCCACGCGCTGGTGGTCGCCGTGCTGGAGCTTTTCCTGGAACTGGCGGGACCTGAACACACGCGGATGCGTCACTTGCTGGTCGACGTCCCTCAAGCCGAATTTCTCGCTCGCCTCGCCGGGCGACTGCCTTTCCAGCCCGTTAGCATCTGGCAACGTTCAGTCAGTAACGAGGTGCTGCACATTGGCGCGCACCCGCAGGCGCAACCCGGTCATGTCTATGTCGGGGGCGTGCCGCCTCTCGGACGTCTCGATAGCACCATGCTTCGGGGCGCCGCTCGATTGGCGCAGGAATATGGCGATGCAACGCTGCGGTTCACGCCATGGCAAAGCCTGTTGTTGCCGAACATTCACCACGACAACGTCGATGAAGTCATCCGCCGCCTGCACGCGTTGGGCCTGGTCTGCGATGCCGGTCAGGCCTTGTCGCGGTTGATTGCCTGCACTGGCTCGACGGGCTGCGCCAAGGGCTTGGCCGATACCAAGCAGGACGCTCTGCAACTCGCCGCGTTGCTGCAACGCCATGGCCAGCTGCTGAGCGTGCATCTGAGTGGTTGCCCGCGTTCCTGTGCCGCCGCGCACAGTGCGCCGGTCACTTTGCTGGCCGTCACCCCCGGTCATTACGACCTCTATTTTCGCGAAGCGGGGCAGCCGGGTTTCGGCGCCCTGCACGCACGCAACCTTACTATTGAAGCGGTCGACGCCTTGCTCGACGCCCGCTCACGGAGCCCCCTTGATGCTTGATTACATCCGCGACGGTCAGGAAATCTATCGCAACTCCTTCGCGATCATTCGTGCCGAGGCCAACCTCGAGCGAATCCCGGCCGATCTGGAAAAACTCGCGGTGCGGGTGATACACGCCTGCGGCATGGTCGATGCGATTGACGGCCTGCAATTTTCGAAAGGCGCGGGCAAGGCCGGGCGCGATGCTTTGGCCGCCGGTGCACCGATCCTGTGTGATGCGCGGATGGTCTCCGAAGGCGTGACCCGCACGCGTTTGCCCGCGAACAATGAAGTCATCTGCACCCTGCGCGATGAAAGCGTTCCGGAGCTTGCCCGTGAACTGGGCAACACCCGTTCCGCCGCCGCGCTGGAACTGTGGCGCCCGCACCTGGAAGGTAGCGTGGTGGTGATCGGCAACGCGCCGACCGCTTTGTTTTATCTGCTGGAAATGCTCGACGCCGGCGCGCCGAAACCGGCACTGATCCTTGGCTTCCCGGTGGGCTTCGTCGGTGCCGCCGAATCCAAGGCCGCACTCGCCGCCAACAGTCGCGGTGTGCCGTTTGTCATCATGCAAGGCCGGCTGGGCGGTAGCGCCATGGCCGCCGCCGCCGTCAATGCCCTCGCCACGGAGATCGAATGATGCAGCAACCTGGACGTTTGATCGGCCTCGGCGTCGGCCCCGGTGATCCGGAACTGATTACCGTCAAGGCCCTGCGCCTGCTGCGTGAATCGCCGGTGGTGGCGTACTTCGTCGCCAAGGGCAAAAAGGGCAATGCCTTCGGCATCATCGAAGCGCATTTGCAGGACGCTCAAACCCTGGTGCCGCTGGTGTATCCGGTGACCACCGAAGCCTTGCCGGCACCACTGTCCTATGAACAAGTGATCAGCGATTTCTACGATGCGGCCGGCGAAGAACTCGCCGCGCACATGGATGCAGGCCGAGACGTGGCGGTGATCTGCGAAGGCGACCCATTCTTCTACGGTTCCTACATGTACCTGCACGATCGCCTGGCCGAGCGATATGAGGCCGAAGTCGTGCCCGGTGTCTGTTCGATGCTCGGCGGCGCTTCGGTACTTGGCGCGCCGTTGGTGTATCGCAATCAGAGCCTGTCGGTGCTGTCCGGCGTATTGCCGCACGACGATCTCAAGCGGCGTCTCGCCGATGCAGATGCGGCGGTGATCATGAAGCTGGGGCGCAACTTTCCCAAAGTCCGTCAGGTGCTGGAAGAACTCGGGTTGGCCGAGCGTGCGCTGTACGTCGAACGCGCGACCATGGCCAATCAGAAAATCGTGCCGCTGGATCAGGTCGAGCCGATGTCCTCGCCGTACTTCTCGCTGATCATCGTTCCAGGCGAAAGGTGGCAAGGCTGATGACTCGTCCAGTTCCGGCTATTGTCATTCTCGGCAATGGCAGCCTCGCGACCGCACGCAAAATTCAGCAGGTGTACCCGGGCGCCTTGATCCACGGTCTGGCCGAGCGGGTCGAGGGCGCGGACCGCATCTATCACGAGTTTGGCGCGACCCTGCGTGAGCTCTATCAGCAGGACACGCCGATCATTGCCCTGTGCGCCGCTGGCATTGTGATTCGCACCCTGGCGCCGTTGCTGCTGGAAAAGGGTGCCGAGCCGCCGGTGCTGGCCGTTGCTGAAGACGGCAGCGCAGTGGTGCCGTTGCTGGGCGGTCTGGGTGGCGTGAACGTGCTGGCGCGAGAAATTGCAGCTGCACTGGACGTCGCGGCGGCGATCACCACCAGTGGCGAATTGCGCTTCGGCACCTGCCTGCTCAATCCTCCCAGCGGTTATGCCCTGGGCGATCTCGAACTGGGCAAGCGCTTCGTTTCCGATTTGCTCGCCGGTGAAACGGTGCGCATCGAAGGCGCGGCCCCGTGGTTGGCGCAGGCGCAGTTGCCCGAGGACCCGCAGGCGCGGCTGGCCGTTCACGTCGGTCATGCCGAGCGTGCACCGGCGGCCAACGAGCTGTTGATCTATCCGCGCAACGTGTTGGTGGCCGTCGGTACCGGCGTGGTGGATCTGCCGGGTGCGATTCGCGAGGCGTTGCATCAGGCAAAGATCGCCGTGCAATCGGTGGCCTGTCTGCTGGCCGCCGATAGCGAAATGTCGAGTGCGGCGCTGCGTGAAGCGGCGCTTGAGCTGGGTGTGCCGCTGCGTTTTGGCAACGATGTCGGCGCAGTCAGTGAGCTGGCACGTAACGCCCTCGGTCAGACTGTGAAGATCTTCGGCGACGACACCCTTGCTATCGCGGTGGCCGGGCAACCTCTGGACCCATTGTCGATCGGTCGTCCTCGCGGTCGCTTGGCGGTGATCGGTCTTGGCCCTGGTGCTGCCGAGCTGATGGTACCGGCGGTCAAGGCCGAACTGGCGCGCGCCAATGATGTGCTCGGTTATGAAACCTATGTGCGCATGGCCGGCCCGTTCCGTGCGGATCAAGTCATGCATTGCACCGACAACCGCGAAGAGATGCAGCGTGCGCGCCACGCATTCGAACTGGCGGCGCAAGGACGCTCGGTGGTGGTGGTTTCTTCCGGTGATCCGGGAGTGTTCGCCATGGCGGCTGCGGTGCTGGAAGCGCTTCACGAGTCCAGCGATGCCGCGTGGCACAACGTCGATCTGGAAATTCTGCCGGGGGTTTCTGCTTCACTGGCGACGGCGGCTCAGGCCGGTGCGCCGCTGGGGCATGACTTCTGTGTGTTGTCGCTGTCGGACAACCTCAAGCCTTGGGAGATCATCGAGAAGCGTCTGGACCTTGCATCACAGGCCGACCTCGCCCTGGCGTTCTACAACCCGATTTCACGGTCCCGTCCATGGCAACTTGGCCGGGCGCTGGAGATCGTCGCGCGATACCGCACACCTGCGACGCCGGTGGTGTTGGGGCGTGACATCGGTCGCCCAGGACAGACGCTACGAGTGACGACGCTTGGCCAGTTGACCCCGGACCAGGTGGATATGCGCACCATGGTCCTGGTGGGTTCGTCTACGACCTGCGTGTTTTCGCGTATGGGTGGCGGTGACTGGGTGTACACGCCGCGTTGGTATGGAGAAAAGCCTGCCACCTGAAGCGTTGCGCTTCGCTAAAAAAAGCCACGGCCGGGTTTCCACTCGATTTGCCGTGGCTTTTTCTTTGCGCTGTCGTAAAAAACATTCGCCAGAGGATGTAGGTTAATTCCTGAATGAATAGAGGATGTTTATCTTCTAGCTCTCTTGGTGAGTCGGATTATTTACCTTTCTGTGTAAGTTGAGTTCTTGTTTCTTAATGGGGCGTGCAGGCGTGTGCGGATCTATTGGGTTTTTCTGTTGTTTGGTTTTTATTGATTTGTTGTAATTAATTATGGTTCGTTACATCTCGATATTTGTAGGTTGTTTTGTTGTTTTTTTATAAGTTCTGGTGCTGTTGAGTCTGTCGGGTGGGTGCGATAGTTTTTCGACGGAGCCAGTTCGGCTTTTATATATATTTGAATTTAAGGTTTATAAGATGAATAAAATGAATGAAGCAGAAGCCAGTCTTTATTTCGATCAATGTCTTGAGCAATGTCGAGCCAAACTTGAACTTGCCGGTCCGAAAATCCAGGCGCGCTCCGCAGTAAAGCTACCGTTTGACCGGGATGAAATGAATGCCGCGATCATGGGCAGCGGTGTGGTGGGCTTCCTGGACGGGATGTCGCGGCGCAACAAACGCATCGTAAAAAACACGTACGCGTATGCCGATATCGCTTCAAAAATTCTGTTTCCTGCTAAAGAGCAGAAAATTGCACGATATGAGAGCTTTAAAAAGCTGATGTTTGCCACGGGCTGGACCGAATACCACAGTGCCTTTACCCAGTACAAATCCACCTCCTCCAAGTTGACGCTGGATAATGTAGCGCTGGATATTATTCATTCTGTGGCCGGTGGCCTGGCCGGTACGGCCGCGAATGCGCTGAAAGTTGTCGCAGACAAAACTATTGATGCACTGAAAGAACAGCCTGAAGCCGTCGCACTTTTTGAACGTCATGCAACTGAAGCCAGTGGTGGTAATTTTGGCGTGTCTGTTTGCAAACAAGACGAAGACGCTGAAGTAACGATGGCCGTGGCGACGGTCCGTTACGACTCATCGGACAAAGATGCAAAAGTTCTCTTTGTCGAGTGGGATACTTCCGAACTTCCGATCTTTCAAGGTAAGGCGCACTTTACCATTCACGAAGAAGACTTGAGGAGAGAGGCTGATTGCATCAAGTTCCTTGATGATCTCAGAGAGGCCGTTTTCATGGAGTTTTCGCCGGTTAAATGAAGCCCGGCCGCCAGGGGCAAAAAGCCCCTGGCTTTCAGTGAAGGGTTGTCACTAAGGCACCAGGTACCCTTTTACGCCCGTGAAGATGATTTGTGCTGCCAGTGCACACACAAACAACCCCATCAGCCGACTGACAATCTGCAAGCCCTGGTCGCCGAGAATGCGCTCGATGCGGTTCGACAGGTAAAGCACCACACCAACGGTAAAGCTGGCCAGGGCAATGCTGAGGATGGCGGTGAGCTTGTCATCCCAGTGGGGCTGGCTTACGCCCATCACCAGCAAGGCGCCGATGGTGCCGGGGCCGACGGTCAGGGGGATGGTCAGCGGGACGATGGTGACGTCCTGCTGCACGTTATCGGTCTGGACCGCCGACTTGCCCTGGGCCATGCCCAGTGCCGAGATAAACAGCACGCTGCCGGCACCGATGCGGAACGCATCCACGGTAATGCCGAAAACACTGAAAATGTACCGTCCGAACAAATACAGCAAGACACTGGAAATCAGTGTGGCCGTTGCCACTTTCCAGGCCAGCCGCCGTTGTTCCTTGCGCGAATAACCGCGGGTCAGGCTGATGAAACAGGACAACACGAAGAACGGGCTGTAGAGCACCAGCATCTTCAGGTAAACGCTGAACAACACGTGGAGCATGATGCAGGCTCACTGGCGAGAGAAGTCGTGGGGGAGTCTATCAGGCGTTGCAGGGTCTGTCGGCTCAGGACGGTTGCGTTGCCGTCCGTTGCTGCTGATCGCGCTGGGCAACCCAATGTTCGATCAGCTCGCGCAACTGTGACAGCTCGACCGGTTTGGCCATGTGGCCGTCCATGCCGGCCTGACGTGCGCGCTCTTTATGCTCAGCGAGGATGTGTGCGGTCAATGCCACCACGGGGGTGCGAATCCGTTGGTTGCCGACTTCCCAGGCACGCAATTGCTGGGTGGCCGAGAAACCGTCGAGGATCGGCATTTCACAATCCATCAGCACCAGGTCGTAACGTTGGGCTTTCATTGCCTGCAAGGCTTCTTCGCCATTGCTGGCGGTGTCCGGTTGCAGGTTGAGTTTGCCCAGCATGCCGCGAATCACCTTGGTCGAGATGCTGTTGTCTTCGGCCACCAGAATACGGAAGTCGCTGGGAACCTTGACCGGCAGGGTCGGGCCGGTGGATGGGAACTGCGATACTGCGAGGCCCTTGTTGCGTTGATTCAGTTCATCCGCCAGCGTGGTCTTCAAGGTGTAGCCGGCCACCGGTTTGGCGAGGATGCGTTTGATCCCGGAGTTACGCGCGATGATCTTGCTCGGCGCATTGCTGATGCCCGTGAGCATGATCAGCAGGATGTCGTGGTTCAGGCTCGGGTCTTCCTTGATCTTGGCCGCCAGTTGCATGCCGGTCATGCCGGGCATGTTCTGGTCCAGAAGGACCACGTCGAAGTAATCGCGCAGGTGGGCCTTGGTGCGCAGCAGTGCCAGGGCTTCCTTGCCGGACGGCACCGCGCTGACATTCAGGCCCCAGGCACTGCACTGCTGCACCAGTACCTTGCGGCAAGTGTCGTTGTCGTCCACCACCAATACCCGTGCGCCTTGCAGCGGGCCATCGAGGTCGGACGTCGGGTGTTCGAGGCGGTCGGGGTCCAGCGGCAAGGTCAGCCATAAGGTGCTGCCCTGGCTGGCGCCGCTCTTGATGCCGAACTCCCCTTGCATCAGGCGAATCAACTGACGGGCGATCACTAGCCCTAGGTTGCCGCCCAGGCGGGTGGTCGAGAGGAAGTTCTTGCTGTGCAGTTCTGCATGCATCAGCGCGTCGCGTTCTTCGGCATCCATCGGCTCGCCGCTGTCTTGTACGGCAATGCGCAAACGCGGTTTGGCCGTGCGCTCGTCGAGGGCGACGACGATCAGGATCTCGCCTTCGTCGGTTTTCTTCAGGGCGTTTTCCAGCAGGCTCAGCAGCGTCTGGCGCAGGCGCGTCGGGTCACCGCTGATGACCCGCGGAACCTGTGGCTGGATAAAGCTGATCAGCTCGACGTTCTGCTGTTCGGCCTTGGCGCGGAAGATACTCAGGCAGTCTTCGATCAGCGCATTGAGGTCGAACTGCACATCGTCGAGCTCGATCTGCCCGGATTCGAGCTTGGAAATGTCGAGAATCTCGTTGATCAGGGTCAGCAGTTCGTTGCCGGCGCTGTGAATGGTTTGCACATAATCGCGCTGCTTGACCGAGAGTGGCGTGCCCAACAACAGTTCGGTCATGCCCAGTACGCCATTCATCGGGGTACGGATTTCATGACTGATCTTCGCCAGGAATTCGGCCTTGGCATTGATCTCGGCGTTGCTGGCGGCCAGATCGCGGCTGACGCTGAAACGGTCTTCGGTGATGCTGCGCTGGCGTTCGCTCAGGGCAATGCTCATCAACAGGCCGCTGATGCAAATGAACACCAGCAGGGCAATGATCAGGCCTTGCGGTTCTACCAGCGTCAGGCCGAGCAGCGCCGGCAGGATAATCAGCGTACCGACGTTGAACACCACCATGGCGGCCACGAACAGCCGGGCCGGGCGATAGCCTTTTTGCCAGTGCCAAGCGCTGACGAACAACATCGTGAGCCCCGCGAGGGCGACCAGCGCGTAGGTGATGATGTTCAGCGGCAGCGTGTTGACGAACAACAGCAGCAGACCGCAAGCCACAATGAACAGGATATCGCCCAGCAGCAGCTTGTTAAGCGGGTGCGGGCCGAGCGGGGCGAAGAAACGGTAGGCGAACATCAGCCCGCACGGTGCGGTCAGTAGCAGGGCGAGGTAAGCGCCCGGTGTTTGCACCGCATGCCAGTCCGACAGCCATGGGCCCGCGAGATTCAGCAGCAGCGCCAGGCTGATCATCAGCAACGCTTCACAACCTGCCAGCCACAGGCTGCTGCGCGAGCGGGTGTAAGCGTAACGGATCAGGTTGTGCAGGATCAGCATCCCGATGCAGCCGAACAGCAGACCGTAAATCAGCGTCTGGCTCTGATTGGCTGCGGTCATGATTGCCGATTGCAGGGTGATGTAAGGCCGCATCTGGTGGTCGGACACCAGGCGCAGATAGACGTCGAGGGGTTTGTCGCTTTGCGGCAACGGCAACATGAAGTCGCTGTTGGGTAACGGCCGTTCTGCCTGAGGCTGTTCGGTGCCGGTGTTCAGTTGCTCGATCAGCTTGTCGCCGTCCAGCACATAAAGATTGAGGTGCGACAGGTCGGGAGCGAACACCCGCAGCAACTGCTCATGCTTGCCGGGTGCCAGTCTGAAGCGCAGCCAGAGTGCACCACCGGGCTCGGCCGCGGTGAGGCGTTCGAGTTCGATGGGGCTGAATTGATTGGTGAAACGAGCGGAACGGATGTCGCTGAGTTGCAGGTCGCCCTGTTCGTCAAGCAATAGCGCCCAGCCACTGCCTTGCGCGGCCTGGGCCGGAAGCATGCAGAGCAGCGTCAGCAGCGTGACTGTGAAACCTATGGCAATCCTGAGCCAGCGCACGGCGAAATCCCTTCGTAGGTTGATGCCAGAATATAACTATGCGCGGCGCCGGAATAGTCCGGCAAGGGCCTGAATCCCAAGCCCTGCCGAATGGATCGCTTATTCCTGATTTTCGCCACGCTCACGGGCAATGGCACGGTAGCCAATGTCCTTGCGATAGAAGCAGCCTTCCCAGTCAATCTTCGCGGCCAGCTTGTAAGCCTGCTGCTGGGCAGCATCGACGCTGGCACCCATGGCAGTGGCGCAAAGCACCCGACCGCCGGCCGTCACCACTTGACCGTCCTTGAGCGCAGTACCGGCGTGGAAGACTTTGCCTTCCAGCGCTGCGGCTGCATCCAGACCGTTGATGGCGACGCCTTTAGCGTAGTCGCCAGGATAGCCGCCTGCCGCCAAAACAATACCGACGCTCGGACGTGGATCCCATTGGGCTTCGACCTTGTCCAGCGCTTGCGCCAGGGCCGCCTCGACCAGCAACACCAGGCTCGACTGCAAGCGCAGCATAACCGGTTGGGTCTCAGGGTCGCCGAAACGGCAGTTGAATTCGATGACTTTTGGGTTACCAGCCTTGTCGATCATCAGGCCAGCGTAGAGGAAACCGGTGTAAACATTGCCTTCCTCGGCCATGCCGCGCACGGTCGGCCAGATCACCAGGTCCATGACGCGCTTGTGCACTTCGCTGGTGACGACTGGTGCAGGGGAGTAAGCACCCATGCCGCCGGTGTTCGGGCCGGTGTCGCCGTCGCCGACGCGTTTGTGGTCCTGGCTGGTGGCCATCGGCAGTACGTTCTTGCCGTCAACCATGACGATGAAGCTGGCTTCTTCGCCGTCCAGGAATTCTTCGATGACCACGCGTGAACCGGCTTCGCCAAACGCGTTACCCGCGAGCATGTCGCGCACGGCGTCTTCGGCTTCGGCCAGTGTCATGGCAACGATCACGCCTTTACCGGCGGCCAGGCCATCGGCCTTGATCACGATCGGTGCGCCTTTTTCACGCAGATAAGCCAGGGCCGGCTCGATCTCGGTGAAGTTCTGGTAGTCGGCGGTCGGGATCTTGTGGCGTGCCAGGAAGTCCTTGGTGAAGGCTTTCGAACCTTCCAGCTGCGCGGCGCCAGCGGTCGGACCGAAGCAGTCCAGGCCACGGGAGCGGAACAGGTCGACGACGCCGGCAACCAGCGGCACTTCCGGACCGACGATGGTCAGGGAAACGTTTTTCTCGGCGAAGTCGGCGAGTTGCTCCAGTGCGAGCACATCGATAGCGACGTTTTCGCACTTGGCTTCAATGGCGGTGCCGGCGTTGCCCGGAGCCACGAAAACTTTCTGCACGCGCGGATCCTGAGCCACTTTCCAGGCCAGGGCGTGTTCACGGCCACCGCTGCCAATGATCAAAACATTCATTTCAAAAACCTCGGATGACGCTAATTCTGTTGAGCGCCGCAAGGGCGCTTTTCTGTGGGAGCTGGCCTGCCGGCGATGCAAACAACTCGGTTTATCGGCTAAACCGAGGGGATGCTATCGCTGGCAGGCCAGCTCCCACAGTTGATCGTCGTGCTTAGTGACGGAAGTGGCGCATGCCGGTGAAGACCATGGCGATGCCGGCTTCGTCAGCTGCTGCAATCACTTCGTTGTCACGCATCGAGCCGCCTGGCTGGATCACCGCAGTGATGCCGACCTTGGCCGCGTTGTCCAGGCCGTCGCGGAACGGGAAGAACGCGTCGGATGCCATGACCGAACCCGCCACCTGCAAGCCGGCATGTTCAGCCTTGATCGCGGCAATGCGCGCGGAGTTCACGCGGCTCATCTGGCCTGCGCCGACACCGATGGTCTGACGGTTCTTGGCGTAGACGATGGCGTTGGACTTGACGTACTTGGCGACTTTCCAGGCGAAGATCAGGTCGTGGATTTCCTGTTCGGTCGGTGCACGCTTGGTCACGACTTTCAGGTCATCGGCGCTGATCATGCCGATGTCGCGGCTCTGTACCAGCAGGCCACCGTTGACGCGTTTGTAGTCCCAGGCAGCAGCGCGGTCAGCCGACCACTCGCCGCAGGCCAGCAGGCGCACGTTGGCTTTTGCCGCGACGATGGCGCGGGCTTCTTCGCTGACGCTCGGGGCAATGATCACTTCGACGAACTGACGCTCGACGATCGCCTTGGCGGTCTCGGCATCCAGCTCGCGGTTGAAGGCGATGATGCCGCCGAACGCGGATTCAGTGTCGGTGGCGTAGGCCAGTTCGTAGGCCTGACGGATGCCGCCTTCGGCGTCCGGGCTCACGGCAACACCACACGGGTTGGCGTGCTTGACGATCACGCAGGCGGGCTTGACGAAGCTCTTCACACATTCCAGCGCGGCATCGGTGTCGGCCACGTTGTTGTAGGACAGCTCCTTGCCTTGCAGTTGGGTCGCGGTGGCGATGCCGACTTCGGCAGGCTTGGCTTCAACGTAGAACGCCGCGCTCTGGTGCGGGTTCTCGCCGTAGCGCATTTCCTGAGCCTTGATGAACTGGCTGTTGAAGGTGCGCGGGAACTCGCTGCGACCGGAGGTCGAGAGGGTGTCAGCGGCCTGGTTCACGGTGCCCATGTAGTTGGCGATCATGCCGTCGTAGGCAGCGGTGTGTTCGAAGGCCTTGAGCATCAGGTCGAAACGCTGAGCGTAGGTCAGGCCGCCGGCCTTCAGGCTTTCCAGCACGTTGGCGTAGTCACTGGCATTCACCACGATGGCCACGTCTTTATGGTTTTTTGCCGCGGAACGGACCATGGTCGGGCCGCCGATGTCGATGTTCTCGATGGCGGTCGGCAGGTCGCAGCCTGGCTTGTTGATGGTGGCTTCGAACGGGTACAGGTTGACCGCCACCAGATCGATCGGCTTGATGCCGTGCTCGTTCATGATCGCGTCGTCGATACCGCGACGACCGAGGATCCCGCCGTGGATTTTCGGGTGCAGGGTTTTCACCCGACCGTCCATCATTTCTGCGAAACCGGTGTAATCCGCGACTTCCACTGCGGCAACGCCGTTGTCACGCAGCAGCTTGAACGTTCCGCCGGTGGAGAGGATCTCGACGCCCAGGGCTTCAAGCTCTTTGGCGAATTCGAGGATCCCGGTCTTGTCGGAAACGCTGATCAAGGCGCGGCGGATCGGCAGGCGGGTAGTCTGGTCGGTCATTTCAATTTCCATCAAAAGCAAAGGAGTCAGCAAAAAAGGCGACCGTTTTTACGCGGGCGCCTTTCTGGTTTGATTGAATGCTTACAGCAAATCGTACTGCTTGAGTTTCTTGCGCAGGGTGCCTCGGTTCAGCCCGAGCAGCTCGCTGGCCTTGGTCTGGTTACCCTTGACGTAGTTCATCACGCACTCGAGCAGGGGCGCCTCGACTTCGGAGAGCACCAGGTTGTACACATCCGTGACGGCAGCGCCCTCAAGGTGGGCGAAATAATTGTGCAGCGCCTTCTCGACACTCCCGCGAAGGGTCTGGCCTTCTTCGCTCGGCGTATTGAGGTGCTGTTTCAAATTCACGTTGTCGCTCACGGGTGTTGTTCCACTCACTAAAGTCTCGGTCATCATCGTCATGCGGCCACCTCTTCTCCGTCCCCTGTCAGGCTCTTGTAACGTTCGGCGAAGAAGCCCTGAACGTTGGCGCATTGTGCTTCCGTATCTTCCAAACGATTGAAGTGGGCGCGAAACTCCCTGGCGCCCGGCAAGGTTGCGAGATACCAGCCCACATGCTTCCGAGCGATCCGGACACCCATGACGTCTCCATAGAAGACGTGCAGTGCGGCCAGATGCTCTAGCAGAATGCGTTCCACCTCGATCAGGTCCAGCGCCGGGAGTTTCTCGCCGGTACGCAGGAAATGGTCGATCTCGCGAAAAATCCATGGCCGCCCCTGGGCAGCCCGTCCAACCAACAGTCCATCGGCACCGGTCGCGTCGAGCACGTAGCGGGCCTTTTCCGGCGAATCGATGTCGCCATTGGCGAAGACCGGCATCGACACCGCCTGCTTGATCGCGGCAATGGTGTCGTACTCGGCTTCACCGGTGTACAGATCGGCACGGGTGCGGCCATGGACCGCCAACGCCGTAATGCCTGCCTGCTCGGCGATCTTCGCCACCGTCAGACCGTTCTTGTTGTCCCGGTCCCAGCCGGTACGGATCTTCAAGGTAACCGGCACATCAACCGCAGCCACCACGGCCTGCAGGATCTCGGTCACCAGTGCTTCATCCTTCAACAATGCGGAACCGGCGGCCTTGTTGCAGACCTTCTTTGCCGGACAGCCCATGTTGATATCAATAATCTGTGCGCCCAGTTCGACGTTGGCCCTGGCCGCATCCGCCAGCATCTGTGCATCACCACCGGCGATCTGCACCGAGCGTGGCTCGGGATCACCTTCGTGGATCATGCGCATGCGCGATTTGCGGGTGTTCCACAAACTCATGTCGCTGGTGACCATTTCCGAGACTACAAGTCCTGCGCCCAGTCGCTTGCACAGCTGACGAAAGGGTTGGTCGGTGACACCCGCCATAGGGGCGAGAATCAAGCCGTTGTGCAATGTGTATGGACCGATGCGTACCGCCGACATAGGACTTTCCAGTTGTGGGGCCGGATCATGAGAGTTCGAAAAAGGGTTGGCATGATACCCGCTCTCGATGACTGGATAAAGGCTGAATTGAACAAAATCTGAACAGTTATTCTGTTATTGCCAGCAGTTTGGTATGAGCGGTCTCTGCCAGAAATGTGCCGTCAAACCCGTAACACTGAAGCGTTTCACTCGGGTGAGTGAAAGCTCAGGCTGTAGTTCACGGCTTTGGCGCCTGGGTCGAGGATGTCCAGGGCGATGTGGATCGGCGTTTGCGGCGGCATTTCCGCCATGCCTTCAAGATCGCCGTTGAGGTACTCGCCGGGCTTGAAGCGACGGCTGGCGATCAGGTGACCGTTGAGGTCGGCAAAGCGCAGCTCCAGCAACGGGAACGGCTGGGAGAACGGCGCGCGGTTGTAGATGATCGCGTCGACCACCAGCGCGCCATTGAATTCCGGATGGCTGCGCACCACCAGGTTGCTGCTCTTGATTTTCGCGATGTCGACTTTCGACGGCACGGTGCAGCCGATTTGCGGGCAGAACTGCTGGAACCACGGACGGTACTGATCCTGACGAGCCAGTTCGTCAAAATGGTAAGCGATGTATTGACCCGCGAGTGCGCCAGCGCCGAGCAGGATCAGCAGCAACCAGAAAAACCGTCGGCCCCAGGGCGAGCGGCGTTTTTGCCAGTCAAGTTGCAACGGGTCATCGGTCAGGTCTTGCAGCACCTCGGCACGTACGCCCGGTTCGCTGCGTTCACGGCGTTTGCGCAGCGGCTCGATCGAAGGCAGGTCGTCGTCGATATCGTCACTGGCGTCGGTCGCTGACAGGCGTTCGTGATGGAGCGGGGCGTCGAGTGGATCGTTCAGGCGCAGTTGCGGCGGCAGAGTCTCGTCGTCCAGCTCCACGGGTTCCAGGGACAGCGAGGGTTCGGTGCGCGAAGGTTTGCTCGGCTCGATCGCCGGCTCGGGCGTGAGGGGGACTTCGGCAGCTTCTGTCGCTTGCGCCGCTTCGGCGCGATCGGCGGCGGATTCGCTGAACAGGCTGTCGGACCACGGCTCTTCGTCGTGCTCGGCGCTATCGCGGCGGGCGCTCAGGCTGTCTTCGCGGTGGCGACCGAATTCGGTGGTCGGCTGGATTTCCCGCTGTTCCAGTCGAGCGAGTTCTTCATCCAGGTCCAGGCTGTCCAGGTCCAGTTCGGCGGCAGTCCACTGCTTCTGGCTGATGGCCCGAGGTTCTGGCTCGGCTGTCTCGACGATGGCCGGAGCCGCCGGGGGGATCACTTCCTTGCCTGCCTGCTCAAGCAGTTGCTTGGCGGCGTTGAACACCTGCAGGCACGAGCCGCAACGAACCACTCCACGGGCCACGCTCAACTGAGCATGGCTGACGCGGAAGCTGGTTTGGCAATGCGGGCACTGGGTGACGAAGCTGTCGGTCATGCGGCGATCCGGATTATGCAGGCGCTCATTCTAGCGCCGACGGCCAGTGATGCGCACCCAGCCATCGCGATTGGCGATCGGGTCCAGATCGAAGTCCTGCGCGTAGGCGGCGGCTACTTCATCACCTTGCTCGGCGAGGATGCCCGACAGCGCCAGGCGACCACCCGGCTTGACCAGGCTCGACAGTTGCGGTGCGAGGGAGACCAGCGGGCCGGCGAGGATGTTGGCCACCAGCACGTCGGCCTTAACCTGTGGCAGATCTTCCGGCAGATACAGCGGGAAGAGCGCATCGGCGATGTTGTTGCGACCGGCGTTGTCGCGCGAGGCTTCCAGCGCCTGCACGTCGATGTCAGTGCCGACGGCTTCCTTGGCGCCGAGCAGCAGGGCGGCAATCGCCAGAATCCCCGAGCCGCAACCGAAGTCCAGCACGTTGCAGCCTTTCAGGTCCTGACCGTCGAGCCATTCCAGGCACAGCGCGGTGGTCGGGTGCGTGCCGGTGCCGAACGCGAGGCCCGGGTCCAGCAGAATGTTCACGGCGTCGGGTTCAGGCGCGGCGTGCCAGCTCGGCACGATCCACAGGCGTTGGCCGAAGCGCATTGGCTGGAAATCGTCCATCCAGCTGCGTTCCCAGTCCTGGTCTTCGATGACTTCGCTGTGATGCTCGGGCAGCGGGCTGCCGGTCAGCAGCTCCAGATGCGCCAGGACCGAAGCGGCTTCGGTGCCGCCTTCGAACAGGGCCAGCAGGTGCGTGTGCGACCACAGCGGGGTGGTGTTGAGTTCCGGTTCGAAGATCGGCTGGTCTTCGGCGTCCATGAAAGTCACCGACACGGCGCCCACTTCAAGGAAAGCGTCTTCGTAGGTTTCGGCTTGTTCTGGGCTGATGGCGAGACGGACTTGCAGCCAAGGCATGGCGGGCACCTTTGAAAAATATTGATTGCAGCCTAGCGGGCTGCGAGAAGCGCGCAAGTTTACGCGAGCGCGAGGCAGAAGACGACAAGGTCGACATATGCGTGTTCTTCGTAGGAGCGAGCGGTGCGACGATTCGACTTGCCCGCGAACCAGGCGCTGCGGTATGTCTGTACGATTGAGGCGCGCCCTTCGCGGGCAAGTCGAATCGTCGCACCGCTCGCTCCTACAGAAAGATATGAAACCTTCAGAAACAACAAAGCCGCCCGAAGGCGGCTTTGTTGATCAGGCTAAAGCTTAGTGCTTTTCGCCAGCCAGCTTGTGTTCCAGGTAGTGAATGTTCACACCACCTTTGCAGAAGCCTTCATCGCGGGTCAGGTCGCGGTGCAGCGGGATGTTGGTCTTGATCCCGTCGACAACGATTTCGTCCAGCGCATTGCGCATGCGCGCCATGGCTTCGTCACGGGTTGCGCCGTAGGTGATCAGCTTGCCGATCAACGAATCGTAGTTCGGCGGAACGGCATAACCGCTGTACAGGTGCGAATCGACGCGAACGCCGTTGCCGCCTGGCGCGTGGAAATGCTTGACCGTGCCCGGGCTTGGCATGAAGGTTTTCGGGTCTTCGGCGTTGATCCGGCATTCCAGCGCGTGACCGCGGATGACCACGTCATCCTGGGTGAACGACAGCTTGTTGCCGGCGGCGATGCTGAGCATCTCCTTGACGATGTCGATACCGGTGACCATTTCCGAAACCGGGTGCTCTACCTGGACACGAGTGTTCATCTCGATGAAGTAGAAGTGACCGTTTTCGTAAAGGAACTCAAAGGTGCCGGCGCCGCGGTAGCCGATGTCGATGCACGCCTTGACGCAGCGAGCGAGGACTTCCTGGCGTGCTTTCTCGTCGATGCCCGGTGCCGGCGCTTCTTCGAGAACCTTCTGGTGGCGACGTTGCAGCGAGCAATCGCGGTCGCCCAGATGAATGGCGTGGCCCTGGCCGTCGGAAAGTACCTGAACTTCCACGTGACGTGGGTTGGTCAGGAATTTTTCCAGATAGACCATCGGGTTGCCGAACGCCGCGCCTGCTTCGGAGCGGGTCAGTTTCGCCGAGGAGATCAGGTCTTCTTCGCTATGCACAACGCGCATGCCGCGACCACCACCGCCGCCAGCGGCTTTGATGATCACCGGGTAACCGACTTCGCGACCGATGCGCAGAGCGGTTTCTTCGTCTTCCGGCAGCGGGCCGTCAGAACCCGGAACGGTTGGAACACCAGCAGCGATCATCGCGTGCTTGGCCGATACCTTGTCGCCCATCAGGCGAATGGTGTCGGCTTTCGGACCAATGAAGGCGAAGCCGGAGTTCTCGACCTGCTCAGCGAAATCAGCGTTTTCCGCAAGGAAACCGTAGCCTGGGTGAATGGCGGTGGCGCCGGTCACTTCAGCCGCGGCGATGATTGCCGGGATGTGCAGGTAAGAGTGGGCGGCCGAGGCCGGACCGATGCAGACGGATTCGTCTGCCAGGCCCAGGTGCATCAGCTCTTTGTCGGCCTTGGAGTAAACGGCGACGGTCTTGATGCCCATCTCTTTGCAGGCACGCAGAATCCGCAGTGCGATCTCACCGCGGTTGGCGATCAGAACTTTTTCCAACTTCGCAGTCATCAAAGTTTCTCCGCGGTTCAAACGATGGTGAACAGCGGTTGGTCGTACTCAACCGGCTGGCCGTCTTCGACGAGGATGGATTCGATCACACCGCTGGTTTCAGCTTCGATGTGGTTCATCATCTTCATGGCTTCGACGATGCACAGGGTGTCGCCTTTCTTCACGGTCTGGCCGACTTCAACGAAGGACGGCGAGCTTGGCGAAGATTTGCGATAGAAGGTGCCGACCATTGGCGAACGGGCAACGGCGCCGTTCAGGGCAGGGGCGGACGGTGCAGCAGGAGCGGCAGCGGCGGCAACCGGGGCAGCAGCGGCAGGCGCTGGAGCCGGAGCGTGCATTGGCGCCGGAGCGTAGTATTGCTGAGCCGGGGTTTTGCTATGGCGGCTGATGCGAACGGACTCTTCGCCTTCCTTGATCTCGAGCTCGTCGATGCCGGACTCTTCCAGCAGTTCGATCAGTTTCTTAACTTTACGGATATCCATGAATCATCAACTCCCAAGGGTCGGTCAGGGGCGTATAGCTTGTTGTTCAAGCTGCTCTAGTGCAGCCTCCAGGGCCAGTCGATAACCGCTGGCGCCAAGGCCGCAGATCACTCCCACCGCTACGTCGGAGAAGTAAGAGTGATGGCGGAAAGGTTCGCGTTTGTGCACGTTAGACAAATGCACTTCGATGAATGGGATGCTCACCGCCAGCAGCGCGTCACGTAATGCGACACTTGTGTGTGTAAAAGCTGCTGGATTGATCAGAATGAAGTCCACACCTTCGCTGCGGGCAGCGTGGATGCGGTCGATCAATTCGTACTCGGCGTTGCTTTGCAGGTGCAGCAAATGATGGCCGGCTTCACGAGCGCGGCGTTCCAGGTCCTGATTGATCTGCGCCAGTGTCGTAGCGCCATAGGTGCCCGGTTCACGGGTGCCGAGCATGTTCAGGTTGGGGCCGTGCAGAACCAATAGGGTCGCCATCTGCTGTTCCTCGTTATCCGTGTGCATTTGTCAGAACCCGGCGACTATGCCGCAAAGCCTTTGTGACTGTCCAGTTCTATGCAATAGCCAGCACGATGGCCGATGTTTGCGCGAAATATGTGACCGGGTGATTAAATCCGGTCATTTGCTTTCGATACACGTTCGGCGAAGTCCGTGGCGCTGATTTCGCCGATCACTCGTACATCGGCGCGTTCGACACCGTCCTTGCCGAAAAACATCAGCGCCGGTGGGCCGAATAGTGTGTAGCGGTCGAGGAGGGCGCGTTGCTCGGCGTTGCTGGCGGTGATGTCGAAGCGAATCAGCCGATAACCCTTGAGGCGTTCGACGACCTGCGCGTCGTTAAGCACTTTGTGTTCGATGACTTTGCAGCTGATGCACCAGTCGGCGTACCAGTCGAGCAGCAGCGGGGTGCCGGAGGATTTGGCTTCGGCGAGGACGCGATCGAGTTCGGCCGGAGTCGTGACGGTTTGCCAGTCGCTGGTGTTCTGCGATTGCTCGTTGCTGCTGACGACACGCGGCTGGCCGATCGGGTTGAACGGATCGGTCTGGCCACTGAAGGCGCCATACCAGCAGGCCAGTGCATAAAACAGCAGAAACATCCCGAGTAACTGGCCCAGGCGTTTTCGCGGAGGTTTGTAGACGAACTCCAGCGCGCCCATGAACAAACCGACACCGCCGGCCAGCAAGCCGATCAGCAACAAAGTGATCTGCCCCGGCAGCACGCGACTGAGCAGGCCGATCGCCAGACCCAGCAACAACACGCCAATCGCGTTTTTCACGTAGACCAGCCATGGTCCGCTTTTCGGCAGCCAGGCGGCGCCACCGGTGGCCACCAGCAACAGCGGTGCGCCCATGCCGAGGCCGAGCATGAACAGTTTCAAGCCGCCGCCCAACGCATCGCCACTGGCGCTGATGTACAGCAGCGCGCCGGCCAGCGGTGCCGAGACGCAGGGTGAAACCAACAGGCTGGAAACCACGCCCAGCACCGCAGCGCCCCACAACGAACCGCCTTCGGTGCGCCCGGCGATGCGGTCCAGCCGACTGCTGATCGCGTGCGGCAACTTGAGTTCGAAGACACCGAACATCGCCAGGGCAAACAGCGCAAAAAACATTGCGAACGGCACCAGCACCCACGCCGATTGCAGCCGCGCCTGAAGGTTGAGCTGCGCGCCGAACATCCCCATCAGCGCACCGAGCAGGGCGAAGCAGGCGGCCATCGGCAGCACGTAAGCGAGCGACAGGTTGAAACCGCGCAAGCCGCCCACCTGGCCACGCAACACCACGCCGGAGAGGATCGGCAGCATCGGCAACACGCAAGGGGTGAAGGTCAGGCCAAGGCCCGCAAGGAAGAACAATGCCAGCTCCCGCCAGCTCCAACTCGTGGTGGCGCCGCCACTGCCGTCGATACTCAGGCGTTCGGTCTCGGGCGGATAGCACAGGCCTTTGTCGGCACACCCTTGATAGGTCACCGCCAGCGTGAAGGCGCGTTGATCGCTGCGCGGCAGTTCGACATCGAGAATCCCGTGGTAAACCTCGACGTCGCCGAAGTACTCATCGTGTTTCTGCTCGCCTTTGGGCAGCTGTGCCGGGCCGACTACGATCTCGGCAGGGTCGGCGCGAAACTGAAAGCGATGGCGGTAGAGGTAATAACCCTCGGTGGCGACAAAGCGCAGCTTGATCGATTGTGGCGTGCTGTCTATCAGGCTCAGTTGAAAGGCTTCGCGCACCGGCAGGAAGTCGGCGCTGTTGTTGATCGAGCCCAGGGTGGAACTGGGTCGACTCTCCAGCAAACCGGCGGCGGTGGCCGGCAGGGCGAGCACTAAAAGCAGCAGGCAGAGCAAACGGCGCATGACGATCTCGCGTATCGGAATTGGGGGCATGATAGCGGACAGTCGATTGGATTGCTTTTATGGGTCCTGTAGGAGCGAGGCTTGCCCGCGAAGAACGATGACACGGTTCGCCTGATAAACCGTGTCGTCTGGTTCGCGGGCAAGCCTCGCTCCTACAGGTATGTGGTGGTCTGTCAGACGCGGAATGCCTGAACGGCCGTATGCAACCGCCCGCCCAATACCAACAAATGCTCGCCTTGCTCACGTCCCTCACCGATACGCAACAAATTATCCCCACCCAATTGGTGAATCCGCTCACTGTGATCGCGGATTTCGCTGACGGCTCCGCTCTGCTGAGCCGTGACATCGGCAATGCGTACGGCGGTGTCGGAAATCGTCTGGATCGCCCCGACAATTTTATCCAGCGCACCGTCGGCCGCCTGGGCCTGATTGGCTGTCGCCTCCGCGTGTTCAACCTGCGCGCGCATGCCTTCCACCGACTCTCGGGCCGCTGTCTGCAGCCCGGCGATCAAGTTCTGGATCTCCGCCGTAGCGCCTGCGGTGCGCTGCGCCAATGACCGAACCTCCTCCGCCACGACGGCAAACCCGCGTCCCATTTCCCCGGCGCGGGCCGCTTCGATGGCGGCGTTCAGGGCCAGCAGGTTGGTCTGGTCGGCAATCGAGCGGATCACCGTCAGCACGCCGCCGATGGTGGCGGACTCCTCGGCCAGGTGTTCGATCATCTGTGCATTGCTTTGTACTTCGCCCACCAGCGCATGCAGCCCGGTGAGGCTCAAACCGATGACTTTCTGTCCATGTTCCACCGCCAATCCAGCATGGCGGCTGGCGTCGGCAGCCTGGCTGGCATCGCCGGCGACTTGTTGAATGGTCGCTTCCAGCTCGCCGAGGGAGTCGCGGATCAGCGCGGTGTCACCCGCCTGATGTTCGGCGCCGCTGTGCAAATCATTGCTCAACTCGGCCAGGGTGCGGCTGCTGCCGGCAACCTGCTCGGCGTTGAGGCGAATGGTTCCGACCAGATCAACGAGGTAGGCGCGCAGTCGATTGAGCGAGGCCTGGATGTCATGCAGTTCGCGATTGGTCTTGCCCAATTCGATGTCGCGACTGAAGTCGCCTTCGGCCCAGGTCGAGAGTGCCGGCGCGAGGTTGGTCAGCGTTCGGGCCAGGCGCCGCTGCAGGGTGTCGATGAGTAATGCGATCAGCAAAATCAAGCCGATCATCACCCCTTGCATCAGCCGCACTTCGCTCTGGATCTGCCCGTGCTGGGCACGGACTACCGGTTCCAGCCCGGCGATGGACTGTTGCACGGCAGCGATTTTCTGGTGAGTCGCGGCGCTGAGGTCGGCGCGTTTCTGGATCTGCTCGCGGGTGCGCGCCAGCTCTGCGGGATAGCGCGTGAGCAGGCCGTTGAGCTCGCGCTTGAGGCCGACGCCGGCATCTTCCGCAACGGTTTTTTCGGTGTTCTCCAGGCCCATCATTGCAGCGAAATCGTCGGTGCCCGATTCACTTTTACTGGTCACGCCCAAGAGCGGCAAGGCGTTCAGAAGCTCGGCTTGCGTGCGGATGTTGGTGACTTCGCGCTCGACATCGGCGGCCAGTTCGCTGCGGCCGCTGCTGACCAGTTTGTCCCGCGCCAGGGAGAGTTTGCCCAGGTGTTGAGAGGCTGCGAGCAATGGCGTCAGATAGTTCGCGTTGCTGCTGGCGTATTGACTCAGCTGGTCGAGGCTGGCGCCAAGTTCGCGTTCGGCTTGCAGCAACAGCGCCTGAGGATCGCCCGCGAGTTTGCCGGCGGCCAGCAGGTCGGTTTTGCTGAATTCATCCAGGTTCGACAGGCTCGGGCGCAAGCTGTCGGCCAACGTCGGCGGTAACTCGGCGAGTTCCTTTTGCAGGCCGTCGATGGCTTGGCTGGCGCTGCTCAGGCGCAGCGCATCGCCGCTGGCCAGGTAGTCCTCGATGTTGCGCGCCACTTCATTTTGGAATTGCTGGGACAACCCGAGGTAGCGCTCCATCAATAGATAGGGGCGCTCCAGGGCTTTTTGCGACCACCAAAGCGTGGCGCCGAGGGCCACGCACACGGCGACTAAAAGGAGGGTGTTGAGATTGGTCAGCAGCTTCAGGCGCATCAAGGGACTACCAACGGCGAAATGGTAAGTGCCTGAAGTTATTGCGTTTCTGTTACAGGGTTATGACTGAATGGGTCGATTCCGATGAAAAAGTGGCACTTTGCTTTGACGTCCGTGCGGCTTGTACACGGTTGCGTCCGGCATGCTTGGCACGGTACAGCGCCTCGTCCGCCTGGCTGGCCATCATCAGGCCGTCGGAGTCTTCGCACAGCTCGACCACCCCGGCGCTGAACGTGCACCAGAGGTCCTGGGGTTGAGCGGGGTAATGGATTTCGGCGAAGCGCTGACGGATTTCGTCGAGGACTTTGCAGGCCGCTTCGATATCGGTGTCCGGCATGACGATGGCAAATTCTTCGCCGCCGTAGCGGCCGATGAAATCGGTCTTGCGCAATCGTTGCTTGAGGAACAGCGCCAGGCTCTTGATCACACGGTCGCCCATGGGGTGGCCGTGGCTGTCGTTGACACGTTTGAAGTGGTCGATGTCGAGCATCGCAAAGCTCAGCGGCTTGCTCTCGCGGCGGGCGCGGAAGCTGCAGTCTTCGAGCAATTGCAGGATGTGCGTGTGGTTGTACAGCCCGGTGAGGCTGTCGCGGACCATCCGCGCTTTCAGATTGCGCGCCCGCGCCGCGCGGTTGCGCACGGTGGTGATCAGGTGCCGGGGCTTGATCGGTTTGGTCAGGAAGTCGTCGCCGCCCTCGCTCATGGCGTCGAGCTGCTTGTCCAGGTCGTCTTCGGCCGACAGGTAAATGATCGGCACGCTGACATAGCGGTCATTGTGGCGGATCACTTTGGCCAGTTCCGTACCGGTGCAGGCCGGCATGTACATGTCGAGAATGATCAGGTCGGGCTGGAAATCCGCCAGTTCGGCCATGGCCTGGATCGGCTCGATCAAGGTGCGCGTGACGATCCCGGCGCTGTTGAGCAGGCGCTCGGTGTGCAAGGCCTGTGCGCGGGAATCGTCGATGATCAGTACTTTATAAGGTTCGTACTGCGCGACGCAGGTCAGGACTTCGATTTTCTCCAGCAGGCTCGAGGCTTCGAGGGTGCCGGTGAGAAACTCCTGGCCACCGGCACGCACGGCGGCGAGGCGGGTCGGGGTGTCGGTTTCGAGCAGGCTGAAAAACAGCAACGGCAACGGTTCATCCAGGCCGACCTGGGCTTCGGCGGCCAGTTTCAGGCCGACGCCGGGGCCGCTGAAGTCCACGTCCATGACAATCGCGGCAGGCAAACGCTCGACCATCGAGGAGCGAAACGCCGACACGCTGTCGAGGGACTGGGCGCTGAGGCCGAAAAATTCCAGTTGTTTGGCCAGTCGCTCGGCACGGTCGTGATCCTGCAGCATCACGTAGATCGGCTTGCGCAACGGCGGCAGGAAGGTTTGTTCGAGCTGATCGCCATGGCGCAGGCCGGTACGCGACAGGCGCTGCATCAAGCGATTGAGGTCAGTGATCAGGCCGCTGCTGAGGCGTCCGCGATTGGCGTCGACAGCCTCCAGCGACTGGCCGATGTGGCGTGCCAGTTGCGTGTGTTCCGGTTGTTCGAAGCGCTCGGCGAAACGCAGCAGGCGCAGGTTGGCTTCACTCAGTTCCGATAAGTCGGTGGTGGACCACTCACTGCGTTGCAGGCGCTGCCAGATCTCAAGAATTTGACGTGCCTGATGAATTACCCGCTGGGCAAAGTGGTGCTTGAGGCGCTCACGGCTGGGGTCTTCTGGCTCGGTCATATCCTGACTACTAGTTAGGGTGCATGCTGAGATCGACTGGTGGCTCTATGCTAGCACCTCTTTTCAGTCGCATGAGTGTCGTATGTCAATAATCTGCAATGCGACGTCATTCAGTTTCTGACTGGCGGGTCTGAAAATGTGTGTCGGTGATCTGGTATTACCCATGATCAGGGCCTCTCCTGCCTGTTTTCGCGAATCGTCTGTCATCCCGGCGAGCGTTACTTGTCAGGGAGTTCTGATTTTTCGCCGGCAGACTTGAACCGGATTTTCGGCTGGTAGGGTGTCAGGGAAACCCTTAGATGCCATCGGCCCATCATGACCCAGTGTTTCAAAGAACATCCCTGCGACGAGCAGCGCCTGAATCACAACAGCACGCCCGTTGCTGATTGTGAATGCAAAGAGGAACTGCTCTATGGGAGCAAGACGTTTGTTACCGACGTCCCGATTCTGACGTGCGCGTGCCTATGGCGACACTACCAGCGGGAGGCGGAGGACATCGTCGCACCTGGAGGGGTATTGATTGCCGACCCTGTTGAGCGCAACCGCGTTATCAACGCTGCGTACGCTCGACTCTGGTTGCACGATTCCAGGTTTCAATGGGCCGGGCTGGCGGCGTTTGCCTCCAAGCAGGTTGGCTGCGGATTGCTTCATGCGGCGGACAGTATCGATCTCATTCGCGATGAGCATGAGTCGCGGGACCGTATGCGTGATAGCCGCCGAGAGCATGGTTTGCTGACGCCTGACAGGATGGCCGGGCAGGCGGATGAGTTGCGTGAATATAAGGAAGCGGATGCGCGAAATCCGGTGCCCTCTGTGGATTTTCATTCAACGGGTGAGGAGCTGTCGCTGGTGCAGCAGCAGTTCAGGCATGTGCACGACATGATGGCGCTGGGGAATACCACGCTGTTTCTGGATGTTTTTCCGTTGCATGAGTTTTATGCGAAGCGTGGGTTCAGAGAGTTGAAAAAGTGTTTGGGAGCACGGGCGGGAATATTTGGGCATCAGAGGTTTCCGGTGCTGTGGCCAGTGGGGAAGGAAAAGCTGGAATTCGGGCTGGATTACACCGAGATTTTGCTGGGTTTTGAGGCGATAGAGGATGGAGATATTGCCGGTAGCGTTGAGCATTTGGCTTGGCATGAGCAACAGAACATTCTCCAGCCAACTATTTACAAGGATCGGCAGTTGGTCAGCTTACTGCGTGCCAACCACGCATCCTACGTCACTGGGTTTCCTTCAGGCGTTGCCCAGGCGATTGAGCTGACCCTCACCAGTCAATGTGAGCGCGTCGAAGACGAGCGCACCATTGGTTTCAGTAACAACCCGCTGGCGGACTTGTCGGATATCCAGCAGCGAATGCCTTTCGTACTTCGCGCTGCAGCGCGCTTTGATCAGATGCTTGACGACACAAACCGAAGTGTACTTGAGCAGTCGATCATCGAGATTGCGTCTGGGCAGGTAATCCCATGAGTCTGCGGCCAGGTATCGACCGCTGGCGGCTTGGGGCGGGTTGGCTGTTTCTGGCTGTCCTGCTATGGATGGCTACGAATCAGTTAGTCGAGTCTCTATCGCAAGAGCCGGTCATCGCATTGGAAATGGGCGGTACCTACGAAACCTTGCGCAAACATTCTTCAGTTCCCTTCAGTCCGATGGTCCCCGGGCACGTCTGGATGGGCCTTCCCAAGACAGATGCGCGCCTTCGATTCATCGATCCGCAGTACGAATTCGTCACACCGAGAGCGCGCTTTTTCACTGTTGTATTTGATGACAATATCGTTAGCAGTATCCGCATGTCTCCGCAGATAGAGCCACTACTGATCGATGATGCCCTCAAGGTAGTTCTCGACCTGCAAGACCAATGGCGCGAAAAAGGTTGGGTGGCAAAGGGGCTGCGAAACAATCCCACGATCGACGATACCCCTGAGTGGCGGGCCTACTTGAGTAAAGGAATTCTCTCCGGGCGATCCTATTGGCAGGCGGGCGACAAGTATCAGGCCATGCTGATATTGGGACGTTTCGAGGATTATCGAAATCCGAGTCAGGAACGCTACCTCATCACCTTGGACCTCGGTAAAGCCTGGAGGCCCTTCGACGAAATCGAAGACATGTACGACGAACCCTCGCACTTCCCCGCCCCACAACCCAAATAAAAAAGGAGCCCCACCATGCCAACTCCCGCCTTCATGACCCTCCACGGTAAACAACAAGGCTTGATCAGCGCAGGCGCCTTCACCGAAGCATCGGTGGGTAACGTTTACCAATTGGGGCGCGAGGACCAGATCATGATTCAAGCCCTGAGCCACGGCATTTTCGTGCCCAAAGGCTCAGGCGCCGGGCAGCGGATGCACAAGCCCTTGATCGTCACCAAGGCCATCGACAAAGCGACACCGCTGATCAACAACGCTTTATGTTCTGGAGAATTGCTAAAAATATGCCGCGTCGAGTGGTATCGCACCTCGGCTAAGGGAACCCAGGAACACTTTTATACGATGGAACTGGAAGACGCGGTCATCATCGGTGCCGATGTGCTCATGCCCCACTGTCAGGACCCCGACACCGCTTACCTCACTCAACTGGAAAAGGTTCATTTCAGTTACCGGCGAATCTATTGGCGGCATGAAATCAGCCGAACCATGGGCTCCGATGAGTGGAACACCGAGGTGCAGGGATGAGGTTGGTCAACGAGCTCGATCTGTCCGAGTGGGAGCGTCAACATGCCTGGCCCAGTGAGCAAGCGCTGGAGCTTGTGCGCCAGGCGCTGCAAGATCGGCAGCTTATCGATGGAATGGACGAGTTGCGTGCCGGCCTGTTGATTGATATCGAGAGCGAGGTGCTCGACCCGATCGAGCGGGGAGAATGGCGGTTGGTCAGGCCTGAAGCCGATTACGCTGACTGGGTAATGCCGGAGCGGACCTTTGATCCAAAGGTAATGGAGCTGATGCAAAATCCGCCTGTTCAGCCGTCGAGAACGCCAAGGGTCTTTCGCCTCCTGGACAGCGCAACCGGTGAGCCGCTGGCGCTGCATGACTACATTGCGACGGTGGATGGGGACACGGCGCCACGCAGGACCGACGGCAAGGGCATTGCTCATCTGTTTACATCAACGGGGTGGCAGCAAATTTCAATGAAGGTCATTGGCGTTTAACCCTGGCAGGGCGACTAGAATTCATCGGCGCTCGGTTGTCACAGACCTGACGCTAATTTCTGCGGATAACCCGACGACGGGTGCCGGGCAAAGGCACGTTGTTGTATGGTTGTGGTCGAACCGATGAACTCAAGTGATTGAAAGGATATCGCCATGCTGGACTGGAAGAACCGCGCGGGCAGCGCGCCTGAACGTGCCGCTGAACCGAAATCGGCTACCCGCAGTTACATCGGTGGCCTTTTGTTCAGTCGGGCGCTGGCCACGCTGATCGGCCTCTATCTGATTGTGGCCTTTGTGCTTGGCTGGTATTGGAGCCAGGAGCCGGCGCTGTTCCCGGTCCAACAGAATGCTCAAGTGGCGGCCGAGAAAGAAGGCAAGCAAATGGTCATCGGCTACACCACGGTCGAAACGCTCAAGACCGTCGCCGATACCTTGCTGACCAAACCGGGCGGCTACATCTCCAACGACCGTTTCCCGCCGGGCCTGTGGATGGACAACACGCCGAGCTGGGAATATGGCGTGCTGGTCCAGGTCCGCGATCTGACGCGGGCGCTGCGCAAAGACTTCGCCCGTTCGCAGTCGCAATCGGCCGAAGACGCTGATCTGGCGAAAGCCGAGCCGCGTTTCAACTTTGACAATAAAAGCTGGGTGCTGCCCTCCAGCGAGTCCGAGTATCAGGAAGGCATCAATTCCCTGAGCCGCTATCAGGCGCGCCTGTCCGATCCTTTGCAGAAAAACGCGCTGTTTTATGCTCGCGCCGACAACCTGAACAACTGGCTGGGCGATGTGGGCACCCGTTTGGGTTCGCTGTCGCAACGCCTGTCGGCCAGCGTTGGCCGGGTCAAACTGAACACCGCGCTGAAGACCGAAGTGGTCGCGCCGGGTCAGGTGCCACAGGTTGACGAGGAAATCGTCGAAACCCCGTGGATGCAGATCGACAACGTGTTCTATGAAGCTCGCGGTCAGGCCTGGGCCTTGTCCCACTTGCTGCGTGCCATCGAAGTCGACTTCGCCGATGTGCTGGCGAAGAAGAACGCGACCGTCAGCGTGCGCCAGATCATTCGTGAACTGGAAGCGTCGCAGGAACCGGTCTGGAGCCCGATGATTCTCAATGGTAGCGGCTTCGGCGTACTGGCCAACCACTCGCTGGTCATGGCCAATTACATTTCCCGGGCCAACGCCGCAGTGATCGATTTGCGTCAACTGCTCAATCAGGGCTGAGTCATGGTCGATAACGCCAGAGAGGCCGCCCACCGCGCGGCCTCGGATGCCGAACAGATCGCCTGGGTCGACGAGCAGGACAACCTGCTCGGCGCTCTGGTCCGCTCGGACCTGCGCGAGCGCGGGCTGATCGGGCGCGGCACCTACATCATGCTGTTCAATTCGGCTGGCGAACTCTGCGTTCACCGGCGCACCCTGAGCAAAGCGATTTATCCGGGTTACTGGGACGTGGCGGCGGGGGGCATGGTGCTCGTCAGCGAAACCTACGCCGAATCGGCCGCCCGCGAGCTTGAAGAAGAGTTGGGCGTGAGCGGGGTGGAACTCACTGCCCATGATCATTTTTTCTTCGAAGACACCGGCAATCGTTTGTGGTGTTCGGCGTTTTCGGCGGTGTGGGACGGCCCGTTGATCCTGCAACCGGAAGAGGTGCTCGAAGCGCGCTTTTTGCCAATCGATGAAGTGCTTCGGGAAATCGACGAAAAGCCTTACTGCCCGGACTCTCTGGCCGCGTTGAAGCGCTATCTCCGGGCTCGTGGCGGGGACGTCGCAAAAGAGGCATAAATTGGCGCCGATTGGCTCTTAGCAAGTCGGCTTTTTGCCGTTACACTGCGCGACCTTTTCAAGCTGAACCGTATTGCTCTTTGTAGGAGCGAAGCTTGCTCGCGATGGACGTTAACGATAACGCGTGCATCCAGATTGTACGCATCGTCCTTGCGTTCTTCGCGAGCAAGCTTCGCTCCTACAGGGTTGTTTCGGTTCAGTAGCGCTGCCCCTGCCTGAGTGGGGCTTCGCGGTCGATGGCACCTGCCCAGGTTGCCGCGACCAGTCTTTGTCCTCCCAAGAGGATTGCCGGTGGCCAAAAAAGCCGCATCCTTCGCCGCCCTTGGTGGCCTGGTATTTTCCACCGACGCAGGTCGTCATTGCCCGGATTGCAGTAAGCCGGTGGACGCCTGTATCTGCAAACAGACCGTTATCCCGGCCGGCGACGGCATCGCTCGCGTGCGTCGCGAAAGCAAGGGCCGTGGCGGCAAGACGGTGACCACCATCACCGGCGTGCCGTTGGCTGAAGACGCGCTCAAGGACCTGGCCACCACGTTGAAGAAACGCTGTGGCACCGGTGGGGCGTTGAAAGACGGAATCATTGAGATCCAGGGCGATCATGTCGAGCTGTTGTTGGGCGAGCTGATCAAACTCGGTTTCAAGGCAAAGAAGTCCGGCGGCTAGCAGCCTCTGTGAAAACCACCCTCGGCTTGACCCTGTCCTGATTTCTTCTGGCCTGGCGTCGCCTACATGGTTTTCACAGAGCCTGTTCTGACCGGTTTCTAAACTCACTGCGGTCAGCGAGGTCTATCCCCTCGTTGACGAACCGTCATTTTCATCCTTTAGACTGCGCCGGCCTGAACCCAGGCGACGCTCTATGACTTCTTTATAGGGGACTTCAATGTCCGTACGACGCACACGCAAAGACGATGGCAGCCAATGGACAGTTGCGGACAGCCGCAGTGTTTACGGGATTCGCCATTGGGGGGCCGGGTATTTCGCGATCAATGACGCCGGTCGCGTCGAGGTTCGTCCGAACGGTCCGGCCAGTTCGCCTATCGACCTGTTCGAGCAAGTCGACCAGCTGCGTAAAAGCGGCTTGTCCTTGCCTCTGCTGGTGCGTTTCCCGGACATTCTGCAAGACCGCGTGCGTCAGCTGACCGGCGCCTTCGATGCCAACATCGAGCGCCTGGAATACCAGAGCAAGTACACCGCGCTGTACCCGATCAAGGTGAACCAGCAAGAAGCGGTGATCGAAAACATCATCGCCACGCAGAACGTGTCCATCGGCCTGGAAGCCGGCTCCAAACCTGAGCTGCTGGCCGTGCTTGCACTGGCGCCGAAGGGCGGCACCATCGTGTGCAACGGTTACAAGGACCGCGAGTTCATTCGACTGGCGCTGATGGGCCAGAAGCTTGGCCACAACGTGTTCATCGTGATCGAGAAAGAATCCGAAGTCGGCCTGGTGATCGAAGAAGCCGCCTCGCTGAAGGTCAAGCCGCAGGTCGGCTTGCGCGTGCGCCTGTCGTCCCTGGCTTCGAGCAAGTGGGCGGACACCGGTGGCGAGAAATCCAAGTTCGGTCTGTCGGCGGCGCAACTGCTGTCGGTGGTCGAGCGTTTCCGCGCGGCGGGTCTGGACCAGGGCATTCGTCTGCTGCACTTCCACATGGGTTCGCAGATTGCCAACCTGGCGGACTACCAGCACGGTTTCAAGGAAGCGATTCGTTACTACGGCGAACTGCGCAACCTCGGCCTGCCGGTTGACCACATCGACGTCGGTGGCGGTCTGGGCGTCGACTACGACGGCACGCACTCGCGTAACGCCAGCTCGATCAACTACGACATGGACGATTACGCCGGTGTCGTGGTCGGGATGCTCAAAGAGTTCTGCGACGCGCAGAGCCTGCCGCACCCGAACATTTTCTCCGAAAGCGGCCGTTCCCTGACCGCGCACCATGCCATGCTGGTAGTGCAAGTCACCGACGTCGAGAAACACAACGACGACGTGCCGAAGATCGACAACAAGGAAGAGCTGCCGGAAACCGTGCAGTGGCTGGTTGACCTGCTCGGCCCGACCGACATCGAAATGGTCACCGAAACCTACTGGCGCGCCACTCACTACATGAGCGACGTGGCCACCCAGTACGCCGACGGCAAGCTGACCCTGGCGCAAAAAGCCCTGGCCGAGCAATGCTACTTCGCCGTGTGCCGTCGCTTGCACAACTCGTTGAAGGCACGTCAGCGTTCGCACCGTCAGGTGCTCGACGAACTCAACGACAAGCTGGCCGACAAGTACATCTGCAACTTCTCGGTATTCCAGAGCCTGCCGGATACCTGGGCCATCGGCCAGGTCCTGCCGATCCTGCCGCTGCACCGTCTCGACGAAGAGCCGCTGCGCCGCGCGGTGCTGCAAGACCTGACCTGCGACTCCGACGGCAAGATCAAGCAATACGTCGACGAGCAGAGCATCGAGACCAGCCTGCCGGTGCACGCTCTGAATGAGGGTGAAGACTATCTGCTGGGGATCTTCCTGGTCGGCGCTTACCAGGAAATTCTTGGCGACATGCACAACCTGTTTGGTGACACCGACTCGGTGAACATCTACCAGAATGCCGACGGCAGCGTGTACCACGCGGGTATCGAAACCCACGACACCATCGAAGACATGCTGCGTTACGTGCATTTGTCGCCGGAAGAGCTGATGACCCACTACCGCGACAAGTGCGCCAGTGCGCGCATCAGCGCGGCCGAGCGCACCCAGTTCCTCGACGCCCTGCGTCTGGGCCTGACCCGTTCGTCTTACCTGTCTTCCTGAGGTAAGCCGCCGTTCTCGCCAGGTTGTCTGAAAATGTTCCGCACGCTGCGGAAATTTCGGATGACCTGGTGCGGCGGTTCTCTGTTTTCAAGCGAAACGTCCCACACTCCCGGCTATCAAAGCCATATGGTCTTCTTTTCGCGTAGGCCATTTCCTAAGTTGTACTTCGGCACTCTACTCGGCCATGTCTCTCGGCGAGAATCCCCGGCCGCCCCTCCTGTAGAGAATCGCCGATGTTCGATCCAGTCAACGAACCTTCATTTCGTCTGGATGTAGCCGGTCTGCCCGACCCTTTCGAAGTCCTGGCCTTTACCGGTAGAGAAGCGATCAGCGAGCCCTTTGTGTTCGATGTGGATCTGCTGATCAATGACCCGAAGCTGGACCTCGCGAGCCTGCTGTACCGACCGGCCGTTTTGCATTTCGGGCCAGAGGGCTGCGCTTTCCATGGCCAACTGCATGAACTGGTCCAGCGTGACCATGGCCCGAGCGTCAGGCTTTGCCACGTGCGTCTGGGGCCGAAGCTGACGTGTCTGTCCCAGCGTTTCAGCCAGCGGATTTTCAGCGCGCTGTCGGTGCCCGAGATCCTCAGCCAGGTGCTCAAGGAACACGGCATTACCGGCAAGGACCGACGCTTCGAATTGACCGGCGATTACCCGCCCCGTGATTTCTGCACGCAGTATCGGGAATCGGATCTGCAGTTTCTCCAGCGCCTGTGTGCCCAGGAACGTCTTCACTACCATTTCGAGCATCAGAGCGATGGGCATTGCGTGGTGTTCGGTGACGGCCACGGGCATTTTCGTCTCGGCGAAACCGCGGTGTTCGCGGTCGGGCAAGCTTCTCCTGCGGTGCGCCGGTTTCAGCTTCAGGCAGAGCAACGCACCGCGCAAAGTGCCGAAGGTTGCACGGACCTGCCGACGCTGCGCAGCGGTCAGTTGATGCCCTTGTCTGGCCATCCGGTCGCCGATTGGAATCATCTGTGGTTGCTGACCCATGTCGACCATCAGGGCAGTCAGGATCCATTGGTCCCGTACAGCAACCAGATCCGTGCGATTCACTGGGAGTTGCCTTTCGTCTCGCCGCATTGCGCGGTGAAACCACGGATGCACAGCCTGCAACGAGCCTGGGTGGTCGACGTGGATGAGCCACGGCCCGATCCTTCCAGACCGATTGCTGTGCAGTTTGACTGGCTCTATCAGGGCGAAGGCGCGACGCCCAGTCATTGTTGGCTGCCGTTGGCGGCTGAGCTGGAAGGGCCGACCGCCTCGCCACTGAGCGAAGGGACCGAGGTGGTGGTGAGCTTTATCGAGGGCGATCCGGATCAGCCGCTGATTTGCGGATTTCTTCACGCGCCGTCGTCGCTCGAAGAGGTTGAGGAATCCAGCCCGCCTGAGGATGGATCACCCCATGACGGCTTGCTGGAACTCCTGCGCTCGGGCGAGCCCTTGGTGTTGTTGTGCCTGTTGCCCGGCGGCGGCAGCTTCAGTCACTGCCCGCAGGCGCTTTGCACCTGTCGGGCGGCGACGCTGTTTGGCCAGAGCGGTGCGGCATGATTGGCGCAACCCCGCAATGGCTGTTGCTGGATGTCCAGAGTGCAGCCCAAGCGAGCGCAGCACTGCATCAGGTGTTCGCGCAGGCCCAGTGGTTCTGGTTGTTCGAGGGCACCGAATTGCAGGCGCTGCGCGAAGACGGCCCGGTACTCATTGACCTTCGAACGTGCCCGGCACTGGCCGAGTTGTGCTACAGCCAAACGCAGGTCTGGCGTGGCTTGCTGATCGTCAGCGAGGTGTCGTCCTCAGAGTTGCTGGAGCATTTGCGCCGCATGCTCATCGTCTCTTGCGGGCTGCACCATCGAGCCTTGTTGAGTTATTACAACCCGAACACGGCCAGTTACTTTTTCGATGCCTGTGATGCCCGGGAATTGAGTCGCTGGCTGGGCCCGATCAGCCAGTTGCACTGGTTCGGCGGGTCCTGGGCCGATCGGGCGATCGGCAGCGAGGGCTGGCAGCAGTTGCTCAACCCGGGGCTCGCCGTCAGCCCGCTGGCGGTCGAAGAAAGCCTCAGTTCACGTCAGCGCGAAACCCTGCAAACCTGCCTGCTGGAGCAGCATGCCTGGCACTGGAGCCAATCCATCGGGGCCGATTTCAGCCGCCTGTGGTCCCATGTGCAGGAAGGGCTGGCGCTGGGTTTCAGCGAGCGGCCGGTGCTTGATGGCTGGTTATGGCTGCGCTTGCAGCACCCCCGAGCTTCGCTGGTGCAGCCGTTGTCGGGGCTTACGCAACAGGAGCGTCTCGATAGCCTGCGCAAATGCTGGCAGAACAATCAGCCTCAATGAACCCGGCCCGAAAACCAGCCATCGTTGTTGCGCAGCACCCAGGCGATTGCGCCGAGGGTCGCGCTGCGCAACACCATGAACAACAGGAAAGTTATCCACAGCCCGTGGTTACCCAAACCTTGCAGCCCCCAGGCGAACGGCAGCAACAGGATCACGGTCAACAGCATGCCGTTGCGCATCTCCCGAGCGCGGGTCGCGCCGATGAACAGCCCGTCGAGCAAGTAGCTCCAGACCGCGATCAATGGCAGGGCGGCGAGGTAGGGCAGGTAGATGAACGCCGTGTCGCGTACGTTCTGAATGTCGGTCTGCATCTCGATGAACAAGTGCCCGGCAAACAGGAACAACACGGCAAACCCCAGGCTCGCCAACAACGACCATCCGCAAGCGACGACCAATGAACGACGCAGGGCGTCCCGGTCGCGGGCGCCAATCGCGTGCCCGCACAGCGCTTCCACGGCATGGGCCAACCCGTCGAGCGCGTGGGCCGTCAGCAGCAAACCATTGAGCAGCAACGCGTTGGCGGCGACCGTGGCGTCACCCAGCCGCGCACCTTGCACGGTGATCAGGAAAAACACCGATTGCAGCAACAGGCTGCGGATGAAGATGTCGCGATTCACGGCCAGGAGCGGTCGCCAACTCTGCCACAGCGCCAACGCGGCCCAGGCGATGTGACCGGGGTAGGCGCGCAGTGCCTTGCGGGTCATCAGCAGGCCGATCAGCGCGCCGGTCCATTCGGCGATCACCGAGGCCCGGGCCGCACCGACCACGCCCCATTCCAGGCCGAGGACGAACCACAGGTTCAGTGCAATGTTGACCAGGTTGGTGCTCAGTAAAATCGCCAGCGGCGCCCGGGCGTTTTGCGTGCCGAGGAACCAGCCGACCAACGCGTAACTGGCCAGCGCCGCAGGCAGACCGAACAATCGCGTGTGGAAGAATTCGCGGGTCAGTTGATCCAGTTCCGCCGAAGGTTGCATGAAGTGCAGCGCGACACCGCTCAACGGAATGCCCAGCGCACCCAAGGCAATGGCCAGTCCCATGGCCAGCAACAGGCCTTGCAACAGGATCTGCCGCAACGCCGCGCCATCCCCGCGTCCGGCGGCCTGGGCGGCAAACCCGGTGGAGCCCATGCGCAGAAAGCCCATGGCCCATGCGAGAAAGGTGTACAGACTGGCCCCGACCGCGACGGCGCCCAACTGATGGGCGTGGGGCAAGTGACCGATCACCGTACTGTCGACCAGCGCCACCAGCGGCACGGAAATGTTCGAAAGAATCATGGGCGCGGCGAGCGCCCAGACCCGGCGATGGGTCGGGCGGTCGCGCCAGTCGGCAATCAGGTTGGACATGCAGGCTCCTTGGGGAGCGGGCATTGTAGCGATACATCCGGCATCTGCGCCGATCCATTGTGGGAGCGAGACCGGCTTGCCGGCGATGGTGTGTCAGCCGACACCTGCGTAGCTGACACACCATCGCCGGCAAGCCGGTCTCGCTCCTACAGGAGATTGGTGGTGTCAGTGGATTATCCAGCTAAGCAACCACAACCCCAGCAGCAACCAGATGATCCCCATGATGATCGACGCATTCATGAACGCCCGGATCGCCGACCACAACAGCATCAGCCCCAGGATCAGCGCAATGATGCTGATGATCGACGTGTCCATGCCCAGCGCGCTGGACAACCCTTCGACGAAGTTACTGCCGGCGTTGCTCAACTGATTGAACAGGCCGCTGAGGGCGTCAACGATAAAACGGATGACCGAGCCGAGCGCCTGGCCGAGCCATTCGAAAAAACTGTCTACCTGCATGTCGTTAACGTCCTGATGTAAGTGGTTGAGCCTTGGGCCAGTCATCGCAGCGCCGAGTTCCCCGATACGGCAATCGTATGAGTATGACGCAAGATTCTGCTTCGTTGATGCACTTGTAGGAGCAGAGCTTGCTCGCGAAAGCGGTGGAACATCCAACATAAATGCTGCCTTTACACCGCCATCGCGAGCAAGCTCAGCTCCTACAGGAGCTAACGCCACTTGCCATCCCCGGCCATCCCCCCGAAGCTATACGCCTTCAGGAGAGCCCGATGAACCTTGTTGAACTGACCGAACGCCTGCACGCCATCCGTGACCGCAATGACTGGCGGCAATTTCACAGCCCGAAAAACCTGGCCATGGCCGCGAGCGTGGAAATGTCCGAGCTGGTGGAGATCTTCCAGTGGCTGACCGAAGACCAGTCGCGCCAGTTGTCGGCGGACAAACTCGCCCATGCCGGGCAGGAAGTCGGTGACATCGTGCTCTATCTACTGCTGCTGTGCAGCGAGTTGGGGTTGGACATGAATGAAGTGGTGCGCAGCAAACTCGCGGACAGTGAACGGAGGTTCAGCTGATGAGCGACCGTCATTTCGATCAACTGGCGACCCGCTTCGCCGAAAAGATTTACGGTGGCGCCAAAGGTGCGATCCGTCTGGCGGTGCTTCAGGCCGACCTGGCGGAAACCCTGCCGGACCGCCCCTTGCGCGTACTCGACATCGGCGCCGGCCTGGGCCACATGTCGTTGTGGCTGGCCCAGCGCGGGCATGATGTGACACTGGCCGAACCTGCCGAACCCATGCTTGAAGGGGCGCGCCAACGCTTTGCCGATGCAGGCCAGACGGCCACTTTTATTCAGGCGCCGTGGCAGGACCTGCTCGGTCAGCTCACCGAACCCTATGACCTGGTGCTGTGCCATGCCGTACTGGAATGGCTGGCCGAACCCCACGCGATTCTGCCGGTACTGCATCAACTGACGAAGCAGGACGGCTGGTTGTCCCTGGCGTTTTACAACCGCGATGCACTGATCTACCGCAACCTGCTCAAGGGCCACTTCCGCAAAATGCGCAAGAACGACATGGCCGGCGAAAAGCAAAGCCTGACGCCGCAACAACCCCTTGATCCGCGTGAATTGGCGGTGCAACTTGAAGGTCTGTGGCAGGTCGAAACCCAGAGCGGGGTTCGGGTTTTTCACGACTACATGCCAGTGGAGTTTCAGGCCCGCGCCGAACTGGTGGACTTGCTCGAAATGGAACTGGCCCACCGGCGTCACCCAAGTTTTGCCGGGCTTGGACGCTACCTGCACTGGATCTGTCGGCCGGTCTGATCGGAGCGCGAAATGAAACGTCGTACCGGGTTACTGGTGATCTGTCTGGGATTAGCTGCCTGCCAGGGCAGCAACCCTTATGTGGCGACGTCCAACCCCTTGCCGCCGGCACCGCCCGAGGCCGCCAACACGTTCGACCGCAGCGCCTATCCGGCCCCGCCGCGTGACTATGGCCGCTACCGCAGTTGGGCCTGGCTCAATGGGCAACTGCCGCCGGGTTCGGCGTGGGCGGACTCGGCGCAAGTCGCCGAAGCCGTGAGCAACGCCCTCGATCAGCGCGGCTTGCGCCCGCTGCACGACAATCGTCCGGCGGACCTGTTCGTCAGCGCCAATCTGCATCTGGAAACCCGCTTGCGGCAGGTTCAGGACGACTACGGTTACTACGGCGGCGGGTATGGCGGCTACAACCGCTACGGCAGCGGTTATGGCATGTACAACACGGTGCCGATCGTTCGCACCTATTCGGAACAGGTCGTGGTGGTACAGGTGGACATGTTCGATGCTCAAAGCGGTCAACCCGTCTGGAGTTCGAGCGCCGAAACCAGCAACAAAGGCAGCCAGAGTGCACGCGCCGATGCCATTCGGGAGGCTGTGGAAAAGGCCATGTCGGCGTATCCTCCTAGTTAGCTTCTGCAAAAAAGAAGCGTTTCACAGGTTCATGTCTTCAATCGGAGAATCATCATGTTCCGCCGTCTCGTTTTACTGGCAGTGGCCGCGCTCCTGACAGCCTGCGCCGCCAACCAGGTCAATCATGACTTCGACGCCAGCCGCGATTTTGCCGCCTATCGCAGCTGGAGCTGGAAAGACCCCGCCCTGCAATATCGCCCCGATGACCCACGGATCAAGAGCGACCTGACCGAACAGCGCATCCGCCAATCGGTGGCCGATCAGCTGGACCAGCGTGGCCTTCGTCCTGCCGCTGCGGGCAAAAAGGGTGATGTGAGCGTGCAAACCTACCTGATCGTCGAAGACCGTCAGCAACAAGTGACCACCAACTACGGCGGCGCTTGGGGTAACCCGTGGAATGGCTACTGGGGCGGGCCGATGTACAACGAAACCCGTAACATCAGCTACAAAGTGGCGATCATCCAGATCGACCTGCTCGACGGCAAGGACGGCAAACTGGTGTGGCGCGGCAGTGACGAACAAATCCTCAGCCGCACCCCGAACCCGTCGGACCGCAGCACAGCGATACGTGAGACGGTCGGGCGGATACTCGCCAATTACCCACCCAAATAAACACCACATCCCCTGTAGGAGCGAGGCTTGCCCGCGAAGGAGTCGCTTCGGTCATTCAGTTAGACCGAGTCGCCTCATTCGCGGGCAAGCCTCGCTCCTACAGGGGTTTTTATTGTCTGGGCTGGCGGTTGGCAGCCAGAAAGGCAAAGCCTATCGGGCGACTTGATCGTCCACTGCAATCGGCAACTCGATACAGAACCGAGCGCCCTCGGCCGAGTTGCTCGCACGCAGTGTTCCCCCCATGTTCTCGACGATGCCAACGCTCACCGACAACCCCAGCCCCGTACCCACACCCACCGGTTTAGTGGTGAAAAACGGTTCGAAAATCCGCTCCAGCAACTGCGGATCGATACCGCCACCGTTGTCCTCGACCCACAGTCGCATTGAATGCTCGTCACGTTCGGTGTGCAGCGAAATCCACGGCTTGAAATCCCCATCCGTTTCGCATTTGCTCAGCAATGCATCCCGCGCGTTGACCATCAGGTTAATCAGCACCTGTTCCAGCTGATCGACATTGCCACGCACCTGAACCTGGAAACCGGTCTCGCTGACCCTGAGCTCGACGCCTTTGCCTCGCAACTCCTCGGCCAGCAGCGACAGCGTGCCCGCGATGGCGTCAACCGGATTGAAGGGATGCTGCTCGGCCTCCGAGCGGCGGCCGAACACCCGCATGTGATCCACCACCCGCGCCGCACGCTGGACCTGGGCATCGATGCGGTTGAGTTTGTCGATCAGGTAGTCGACCTGCACATCACCGTTGTTCAAGTGCTTGAGCACGTTGACGATGGCCAGACGCATCACGTTCAGCGGCTGGCTGATTTCATGCGCCAGGCCCGTGGCCATTTCGCCAAGGGTGGCCATTTTCGCGCTCTGGGCCGTCGCAGCGTCCTGTTGCTGGTTTTTGATGTCGCTGATGTCGAGCATGAAACCCACCAGCCGCCGGTCTTTGCCGACGCCCATGGCTTGCCCTTGCAGGCGATACCAGGTCGGCGTGTCGGGGTGATGCAGGCGCACGCAGAGCAATAAAGGTGTGCCGTCGTCCTGCAAGTCTTGCAGGCGACTGCGCAGCGCTTTGCGGTCGGCAGGGTGGACTTGCTCGAGCCAGGCGTGCAGCGGCATGCGTGTGCTGATCAGGTTCAGTGTGTTGGCCAGCGACGACGCCAATTGCACCTCGGCGCTGTCGCTGAAAATTTCCCACCATCCGCTGCCGAGCAAGGCTTGCAGCGATTCCAGTCGCTCCAGTTGCAGATGGTGCTGATGCTCACGCAAACGCTCCAGCAATGGCCCGGCGAGCGCGGCGGCGAGCTGCAACCAGTCGCGCTCTCCGACGTCGGGTGCACGTTGTTGCACCGGGTAAAAACCACAGAGCAACCACGCGACCACGCCTTGCGCATCGTGGTAAGGCACCGCAAGCCCTTCGGCATTACCGAAGAGGCTGTGCAGGCGCGGGTGCTCGCCGAGGGTCAAATGCTGCGGGGCGGAACCGTTCAAACTGTCGAGCCCGGTGCCCAGGCGTTGACCGTTTTGCCACAGCCGGGGCGCATCAAAGGCCGCGTAATGTTGATGGATTTGCCAGCCGTCTTCCTGTTCATCCAGCAACGCCACGGCCATGCACGGGATTTGAAAACGCCGCGCCAGATGTTGCAGTTGTTCCAGCAGTACGTCGGGCAGGCGCGCCAGGCTGCACAGGCGCAACTGGTCGCCGATCTGTGTCGCGAGCAACTGGCAGAGTTCGCGGCTGCGCGCTTGCCGGCGTTCGTACAACAAATCGCCGATGTCCAGTAACTGCAACAGCCAGGCATCGGCCAACGGCTGCACCCAGCCGCGCAGGTGCAGGGGTTGCCCGCTGAGGCTGAAAAAGTCCAGATCCAGACTTTGTCCTTGCCAGTCGGCCGGTGAGCCTTGGACGGCGAGGCCGCTGTGCGGCATGAGGTAATCGTGTAGAAGCGGCGCCTGCGCGGCGGGGTGCTGCTGGGCCAGGCCATGGCGCAGCGGGCCCGCCAGATGAATGACCCGGCCTTCGGCGTCCAGGCGCATCTGTAAGCCGACACCGGGCACGCTCAGGGCGCTGGGGACTTCCGGTGGCGGTGGTGGATGGCGGTTGAGCAGACGCCCGAACAGCTTGTCCCCGGAACTCAAAGTTGCAGGCTCGAACGGGCGGAAAGGGGCGCCGGCAGATCAGGGAGCTTCAATATCCCGCCCACATAAGTGGCGCTGACAACATTGAAATTCAGCCCGGCGGGAATCCAGTCCAATTGCCGGCTCGGTTCCGTGGAGGCCACGGCATTTGTTTGCTTGCGGGGGAGGTTTGTTTTCATGAGTGCGTCTACCCTGACTATCACTATGTAATGTCAGCATAGAATCATTCAGCCAAAACGGACGTTTTTTACCGGATGCAGAACTTTGTCCTACTGATCTGGCTGATGCGAACGATCAGGCAACCGGTCGCCAATGCCCGATCATATGCTCCAGATCACCTGCGCCCAGCAGCTGGAAATCTCCACTGGACCCCGCCGCACTGGCGAGCAGTGTCACCTCGCCGGGCAGACGTACCGGTTTGCGAAACTGCACGGCAATCTCGACGTTCGCCGTGGGCAAATGATCGGCAAGCGCAGCCAGCGTTCGCGCCTTGTTCCATAACCCATGGGCAATGGCCGTCGGGAAGCCGAACAGTTTGGCGCTCACCGCACTCAGGTGAATCGGGTTGTAGTCGCCGGAGACTTTGGCGTATTGCCGACCGATGTCCGCCGGCGCTTTCCAGCGGGTGACTTCGCTCAACGGCAACGTCGGGGTCAGCACTTCCTCGACCGGTTCGCCTTCGAGTTTGACCCCGCGACAGAGCATCCGGCTTTCAGCCTCCCACAACGGCCCCAACTGATCATCGAGCGTTGTCAGCAGCTCGAACGTCGCGCCCTTCGCATGGGGTTGCAGATGCTGCACCTGCACGCTGATGCGCGCGCGGTTCACGCCGCCCATGGGCCGCAAGACGCGAATGCGGTTGCTCAGGTGAATCAACCCCAGCAGCGGAAACGGAAAATCCCTGGCGGTCAGCAGTTGCATCTGCAGCGCGAACGCCAGGATGTGTGGATAAGTCGGCGGCAACAAACCGTTGTCGGCAAACCCGCAGACGTTGCGATAGGCCGCCAGGCGTTTCGGGTCAACATCGACCCAGCAACGCAAACCCGAATCGGGCAGCGTGGTGCCGGTGATCTTGCGGCGCGTAGCGGCCTGCACATACAACCCTGGCAGGCTCGGTTCGCGGTTGAGTGTGTGCCAATCGGTGATCATCGCTAAGCCCCCAAGACACTTTGTCCACAGACCCGCAGCGCTTGCCCGGTGAACGCGCCGGTGCCAGGTTGCGCCAGCCAGGCCACCGCTTCGGCAACGTCCTGCGGCAAGCCGCCCTGGCCCAGCGAACTCATGCGCCGGCCGGCCTCACGCAAGCCAAAGGGAATGTGTGCGGTCATCTGTGTTTCGATGAATCCCGGTGCCACCGCGTTGATGCTGATGCCCCGCTCATTGAGCAACGGCGCCCAGGCTTGGGCCAGACCGATCAAACCCGCCTTGCTCGCCGCGTAATTGGTTTGCCCACGATTGCCGGCGATGCCGCTGATGGACGCCAGCAGAATCACCCGACCGTCATCGTGCAAGGTGCCGCTGTCGAGCAGAGCCTTGGTCAGCACTTGTGGTGCATTGAGATTGACCGCGAGCACCGCGTCCCAGAATTCCGGGGTCATGTTGGCCAGGGTTTTATCGCGGGTGATGCCGGCGTTGTGCACCACGATATCGACGCCGTCAGGCAATTGCTCGATCAACTGCGTGGCGGCGCCTTCGGCGCAGATGTCCAGGGTGATGCTGCGTCCGCCGAGGCGTGCGGCGAGGGCGTCGAGATCGGTTTTCGCCGGTGGCACGTCGAGCAGGATCACGTCGGCGCCGTCACGGGCCAGGGTTTCGGCAATCGATGCACCGATGCCCCGCGCCGCGCCGGTGACCAGCGCCTTGCGCCCCGACAACGGGCGCGTCCAGTCCGTCACGGGCGTGGCGCAGGGGTTCAGGTGAATCACTTGCCCGGAGACGAACGCACTTTTGGGCGAAAGGAAAAACCGCAGCGGGCCTTCCAGTTGATCCTCGGCGCCTTCGCCGACTTGGATTAGTTGCAAGGTGCCGCCACTGCGCAGTTCCTTGGCCAGCGAACGACTGAAGCCTTCCAGGGCGCGCTGGGCGCTGGCGGCAAACGGATCGCTCAACGTCTGCGGCGTGCGCCCGAGAATGACCAGGTGCGCACAGTGATCGAGGTTTTTCATCAGCGGCTGAAAGAACTCGCGCAGTTGCTTGAGTTGATCGGTTTGCACCAGATGACTGGCGTCGAACACCACCGCCTTGAGTTTCGGGCCGTGGCCGGGAATCCACGCGGTGGCGATCGAAGGCTCGCTGCCGTAGCTGTAAATCGCATCGGTCAGGCGGTTGGCGAAGGCGCTGACTTTTTCCGCCAGCGGCCCGCCGCCGATCAGCAGCGCTCCCTCGACAGGCCGTAGCCGGCCCGCCTGCCAGCGTTCCAGCCGAACCGGCGACGGCAGCCCCAAGGCCCCGACCAGACGATGGCCGATGGATGAATTGGCGAAGTCGATATAGCGGTCAGACATGGAACGCGCTCCAGCAGCTGGGGTTCAAAGTGTGGACCACGAATGGCAATCAGTCGTTCGATCCACGAGATAAGGCCTACGCTTGGACATTGCAGATTGGTTTTATCCCGGGATTTTTATGGCGCGATCCTTGTAGGAGCGAAGCTTGCTCGCGAAGGCGGTATATCAGCTACATGGGTGCCGACTGACCCAACGCCTTCGCGAGCAAGCTTCGCTCCTACAGGGGTGGCGCGCATTTGGATTTTCATCAGGAGCTTTTTCATGACTCAGCTGCGCCGCGTCGCGATCATCGGCGGTAACCGGATTCCCTTCGCACGCTCCAACGGGCCGTACGCCACCGCGAGTAACCAGGCGATGCTCACCGCCGCACTCGAGGGATTGATCGAGCGTTTCAACCTGCACGGTTTGCGCATGGGTGAAGTGGCGGCGGGCGCGGTGCTCAAGCATTCCCGGGACTTCAACCTGACCCGCGAATGCGTACTCGGCTCACGGCTGTCGCCGACCACGCCGGCCTATGACATTCAGCAAGCGTGCGGCACCGGGCTGGAAGCAGCGTTGCTGGTGGCGAATAAAATCGCCCTGGGCCAGATCGAGTGCGGCATTGCCGGCGGCGTCGACACCACGTCCGACGCGCCCATCGGCATCAACGAAGGTTTGCGCAAAATCCTCCTGCAAGCCAACCGCGCCAAGACCACGGCCGACAAACTGAAAACCTTTTTGCAGCTGCGACCGGGTCATCTCGTCCCTGAATTTCCGCGCAACGGCGAACCCCGTACCGGCCTGTCGATGGGCGAACACTGCGAACTGATGGCGCAGACCTGGAACATTGCGCGCGCCGAGCAGGATCAACTGGCGCTGGAAAGTCATCAGAAAATGGCGGCCTCCTACACCGAAGGCTGGCACAACGACCTGATGACGCCGTTCCTCGGCCTGACCCGCGACAACAACCTGCGCCCGGACCTGACCCTGGAAAAACTCGCGTCGCTGAAACCGGCGTTCGAGAAAAGCGCCAAAGGCACGCTGACCGCCGGCAACTCGACGCCGCTCACCGACGGCGCGTCGCTGGTGCTGCTGGGCAGTGAAGAATGGGCGAAGGAACGCGGCTTGCCGATCCTTGCGTATTTGCGCGATGGCGAGGCGGCGGCGGTGGATTTCGTCAACGGTGCCGAAGGGCTGTTGATGGCGCCGGTGTACGCGGTGCCGCGTTTGCTGGGGCGCAATGGCCTGACCTTGCAGGACTTCGATTACTACGAAATCCACGAAGCTTTCGCCGCTCAAGTGCTCTGCACCTTGAAGGCCTGGGAAGACCCTGAGTACTGCAAAACCCGCCTCGGCCTGGACGCGCCACTGGGCTCCATCGACCGCAGCCGGCTCAACGTCAAAGGCAGTTCACTGGCGGCGGGGCATCCGTTTGCAGCGACGGGCGGGCGCATTGTCGCCAATCTGGCCAAGCTGCTCGACGCCGCAGGCAAGGGCCGGGGGTTGATCTCGATTTGCGCGGCGGGTGGGCAGGGCGTCACCGCAATCATCGAACGTTGAAGATTTAACTGAATAAAACCGGGAACCTGTGGGAGCGGGCTTGCCCGCGATAGCGGTGTATCAGGCAGTAGAGATGTTGAATGTGCTGGCCCTATCGCGAGCAGGCTCGCTCCCACAGGGGATCACCGATATTGAATAGATGAGTGACATGGCCTAACGTCGTCTCTTCAGCAATCCCGCGACACAAGGCCAGTCAATGCCGACTAACGGACAACAATCCCTCGAACGGACCATCCCGGCCCTGACCGTGTTGCCGCGTCCGTTGTACGCACGTGCCGAAAGCCTCAACGCCGGTTCATGGACGCCGTCTCACCGCCACGACTGGGTGCAATTCTCCTACGCCATCAGCGGCGTCCTCGGTGTGCACACCGCCGAGGGCAGTTTTTTTGCGCCGCCGCAGTGGGGGATCTGGATTCCGGCGGATCTCGAACATCAGGTCGTGACCTCGATGCGCGCCGAAATGCGCAGCCTTTACGTGCGTCGCGAGGATTGCCAATGGGCGGACGGGCGTTGCCGGGTGCTGGAAGTGACGCCGCTGGCCCGGGAGCTGATCAAGAGTTTTTGTGCGCTGCCGGTGGAATATCCACAGGGCGACAGCCCGGAGGCGCGGCTGGTGAATGTGCTGCTGGATCAACTGGCGAATTTGCCGGAGGTCGGTTTCTCGCTGCCCCTGCCGCGCCATGAACGCTTGCTGGGCTTGTGCAACGAATTGATCGAAAACCCGGAACACAACGTGACCTTGCAGGAATGGGCACAACGATTGGGTACGTCGGAGAAGACCCTGATGCGCTTGTTCCAGCGTGAAACGGGGTTGAGTTTTCGTGGCTGGCGGCAGCGGATGCGGCTGCTGTCGTCGTTGAATTTGCTGGAGGCGGGGGACAGCGTGACGAATGCGGCGTTGGCGTGTGGGTATGACTCGACGTCGGCGTTTATTGCGGCGTTCAAGGGGTTGTTCGGGTTTACGCCGGGAGAGTTGTTTCGGCAGTGATGATGCCTTCGCGGGCAAGCCTCGCTCCTACAAAAACAGCGCAAAACCCTGTAGGAGCGAGGCTTGCCCGCGAATGGCCGCGAAGCGGCCACCGGGATTTTTGGATCAGGTACGGAAACGGCGAACCAACCCATCCAGTTCATTCGACAACCCGGCCAGGCTCTGCGAGTCCAACCGCGCCGAGTTCGCCAGTTCTGCCACCAACTGCGCATCGCCATGAATCTGGCTGATGTGCCGATTGATGTCTTCGGCCACCTGATGCTGCTGTTCAGCCGCTGTGGCGATCTGGGTGTTCATGTCGCGGATCACGTCCACCGATTCACGGATCTGCCCGAAGCTGCTGCGCGCCTCACCGATGCGAGTCACCGACTGCTGCGACACTTCCAGGCTCGCATGCATCTGCTGAGTCACCTGGCTGGTGCGCTTGGCGAGGTTGCCAAGCAGGCCGTCGATTTCCGCTGTGGAGTCGGCGGTGCGCTTGGCCAAGGCCCGCACTTCGTCCGCCACCACCGCAAAACCGCGACCTTGTTCACCGGCCCGTGCGGCCTCGATAGCAGCGTTCAGCGCCAGCAGGTTGGTCTGTTCGGCGATTGAACGAATGGTCCCGAGGATCGACTGAATGTCGTTGCTGTCGCGCTCAAGTTGTTGCATCGACTGCGCCGACTGTTCTATTTCCTGGCTCAGGCGATCAACGCTGGTCACGGCGGCATCAATCTGTTGCTGACCTTCGCGCGCCTGGCGCTGGCCGCTGTCGGCCGACTCGGCCGCCTGGCTGCACGAGCGCGCGACTTCGTTGGCGGTGGCGACCATTTCGTGGAACGCGGTCGACACCATGTCCACGGCTTCACGTTGGCGTCCGGCCGCTTCGGCCATGTCGCTGGAGACCTGGGTCGAGCTCTTGGAGGTGGCGAGTATTTTGGTCGCGGCGCCGCCGATGCTTTGAATCAGGTTGCGAATCGCCGCCAGGAACTGGTTGAACCAGTTGGCCAGTTGCGCGGTTTCGTCGCTGCCACGGATTTGCAGGTTCTTGGTCAGGTCGCCTTCACCTTGGGCAATGCCTTCCAGGCCATCGGCCACACTGCGGATCGGACGCACGATGACGCTGGCGAAACTGGCGCCGACGACGGCGAAGACCACTGCCAGCACGGCGGCGATGATTGCGATCAACCAGGTCAGTTGGGTCGCGGTGCTCATCACATCGCTTTGTTTGATCAGGCCGATGAAGGTCCAGCCCAATTGCTCGGACGGCCAGACGTTAGCCATGTAGCGCTCGCCATTGAGCTCGACTTCGACCAGGCCTTTGCCGGCCTTGGCCAGTTGCGCATAACCCTCGCCGAGGCTGCCCAGTGCCTTGAAGTTGTGTTCCGGTTGTTTCGGATCGACCAGTACGGTGCCGGAGTTTTCCAGCAGCATCAGGTAGCCGGTTTCGCCGAGCTTGATCTGTTTAACCAGTTCGGTGAGCTGTTTGAGCGACACGTCGATGCTGACCACGCCGCCGTTGGTGCCCAGCTTGTTGTCGATGGTGCGTACGGTGCTGACGTAGGACGTATCATTTTCGGCCCAGTAATAGGCCTCGGTACGGAACGGCTTGCCCGGTTTGGCCTGGGCCGCCTTGTACCACGGACGCTGGCGCGGGTCGTAGTTGGCCAGCTTGGCGTCGTCCGGCCACGACACGTAACCGCCGGCCGCAGTGCCGAGGATCGCGTAGGCGTAGGACGGATGGGCGTTGCCCAGGTCCTGCAGGAAGCCGAAGACTTTTTTGTCCGCCTCGCCTTGGGGAACGCTGGCGGCGTCGGCCTTCATGTAGGTCTTGAGGCTGTCGTCGGAGTTTGTGATCAGCGGTTGCTTGGCCAGGTATTCGACGTTCTGGCTGATGCCGTCGAAAAACAGTTGCATGGCATTGCTGACCTGACGGATTTCACGACCGCTGTTGTCGACGAACTCGTCCTTGGCATCACTGCGCAAGTTCAACACAACGAGGGTGGCGACCAGCACCACGGGCAGGCAGGCGATGATTGCAAACGCCCACGTCAACTTCTGTTTGATGTTCATCCGCGCTCCAGATTTTCTTGTAGGCCCACGCAGTGCAGATGACTCGCGGAATTATTGGCAGCCGTAAACGTTTTGTTGAACCCGATCCCTTGGGCACGTCATCGTTTTCTGTCGGAACGATCGTCGGACAATTCACTTTGTTACAGATGACTTCGGCTGCTAAAGGAGGAAATTGAGGGCTGTTGAAAAAAATCTTGCGAACGGTAGGGACCGGTATGTCGGATTCTGTCGCAAATCCCCTCGCATCCCTTCTCCAACAAGTGCTGCCGGCTCGGCTATGATCCTTGGCGGTCGATGAGCATCGGCGGGTTTGCCGGGTTTTTTCGGCACATTGTGTGCATCCGCAACGTTCATAGGTCGGTAACCCCTCCCCCGAATGAGTGGATTGCCGTATAACGAATGACTTTCGCGTGTTTGGTAATAAAGGACCCACAATAAAAGCTGATGAAGACTCCAAAACGCATTGAACCCCTGATCGAGGACGGTCTGGTCGACGAGGTGCTGCGCCCACTCATGAGTGGTAAAGAAGCAGCTGTTTATGTGGTGCGCTGCGGCAACGAGTTGCGTTGCGCGAAGGTCTACAAGGAGGCGAATAAACGCAGTTTCCGCCAGGCGTCCGAGTACCAGGAAGGTCGCAAGGTACGCAACAGCCGTCAGGCTCGGGCGATGGCCAAGGGCTCCAAGTTCGGCAAGAAAGAAACCGAAGACGCCTGGCAGAACGCCGAAGTGGCGGCGCTGTTTCGTCTGGCCGGTGCGGGTGTGCGGGTTCCTCAGCCTTACGACTTCCTTGAAGGTGTGCTGCTGATGGAACTGGTGGCCGACGAGTACGGCGATGCCGCGCCGCGTCTGAACGACGTGGTGCTGGAGCCGGACCAGGCGCGCGAATATCACGCGTTCCTGATTTCGCAGATCGTGCTGATGTTGTGTACCGGCCTGGTGCACGGTGACCTGTCCGAGTTCAACGTACTGTTGACGCCGACCGGCCCGGTCATCATCGACTTGCCGCAAGCGGTCGACGCGGCGGGCAACAACCACGCGTTCAGCATGCTGGAGCGTGACGTGGGCAACATGGCGTCCTACTTCGGGCGGTTTGCCCCGGAGTTGAAAAAGACCAAATACGCCAAGGAAATGTGGGCCCTGTACGAAGCGGGCACCTTGCACCCGGCCAGTGTCTTGACCGGCGAGTTCGACGAACCGGAAGAGTTGGCTGACGTCGGCGGGATCATGCGCGAAATCGAGGCGGCACGCCTGGATGAAGAACGCAAACAAGCGATACGCGCAGCAGACGATGCGCCACCTAGCAAAACCGAAGAACCGCCTCCACCGTGGATGCAGTGATCGGTTGACGAAAAACCCGGCTTCGGCCGGGTTTTTTGTTCGGGATGAAGACTCGGGACCGCGTCGTTTGGTTCGCGGGCAAGTCGGATCGCCGCACCGCTCGCTCCTACAGGTTCAACGCTGTCCTTGTAGGAGCGAGGCTTGCCCGCGAAGACGTCAACCCAGGCAACCCAAATGTGTCATACCCACCACACTCAAGGACTGAATGTGAACACCTCCACCCGCAACGCCCGACTGATCATTGCCGCCCGTCTGGTCTCGGACTTCGGCGCGTTCCTCAACATGGTCGCCCTGGCCACCTACGTCTACCTGCTCAGCAACAGCGCCATGAGCGTCGGTATCTTCCTCGCCAGTCGCGTGGGCGGAGGGATTTTCGCCAGCCTGATCGGCACGAGTTTTTATCGCCGCTGGACCGGGCGCTTGCCGTTGATCGCGTTCGACCTGCTGCGCGCCGGATTGCTGGGCCTGCTGCTGGTGTTGCCAGTCAGCCAGCAAGCGCTTTTGCTGCCGGTGATCGCTTTTGGCCTGGGCTTGGGCAATTCAATGTTCTCCATCGGCCTCAACAGCCAGTTGCCGCACTTGATCGATGGCGAGCAGTTGCTCAAGACCAACGCCTGGATCACCTCCGCATCGTCGGCGGCGATGGTCGGCGGAAGTCTGGTGGCTGGCTTGTTGGTGGCGGCGTTCGGCTTTGAAACGGTCTTTGCGCTGAACGTGGTCACTTACCTGCTGGCCGCGTTGTTCATCCTGCCGCTGCGGTTTGCCGGACCGTCTCCCAGTGCCGGGCCCGATCATGAACGAGGCGAATGGTCAGCGCTGCGCCAAGGTCTGCGCACCACACCGGTGGTGGCTGCGATGCTCGCGGTCACCATGGCCGACACTCTGGGCAGCGCTGCACACAACGTCGGTTTGCCGATCATTTCAAAACTGCTGACACCCGAATCGGCCAGCACCACGTTGGGCCTGATGCTGGCGGTCTGGGCCAGTGGAAAATTGATCGGCGCACGGATTGCCAGTCGCCTGAAAGGCTCGGACAACGTGAACCTGGAGCGACGGTTTTTCTTCGGCGTGTTGCTGATGTCCTGCGGCTTCATCCTGATGTTCCAGCAGCAAACGCTCTACGGTTTGTTGCTGTTCTCACTGCCGGCGGGGCTGGGTGACGGCTTCTCGGAAGTCGGCCTGATGTCGCGTCTGCAACGTGAACCGGACAACCTGCGCCTGCCGATTTTCAGCTTTCTGACGTTGCTGCAAATGACCGGGTTCGGCATTGGCATGCTGGTCGCCGCGCCGTTCTATTCATGGTGGACGCCCGGCGCGGTGGTGCTGTTGTTCCACGGCATTCCCCTCACCACCTTGTTGATGGTGAAGGTGCTCGCGATCAGGGGTGAGCGGGTACGGCGCAGCAACCCGACTCAAGATTTTTGAGGATCGGGCAGTCCGGGCGGTGATCGCCCTGGCAGTGCTCGACCAGGTCCTGCAACGTGTCGCGCAACTGACCGAGTTCGAGGATTTTCTGGTTCAGCTCGTCAATGTGCTGACGAGCCAGCGCTTTCACATCGGCGCTGGCGCGTTGGCGGTCCTGCCAGAGGGTCAGCAGTTTGCCGACCTCTTCCAGAGAAAACCCCAAATCCCGCGATCGCTTGATAAAGGCCAGCGTGTGCAAGTCGTCAGCGCCGTAAACCCGGTAACCGCTGTCGGTGCGATGAGCCGCCTTGAGCAAGCCGATGGACTCGTAATAACGGATCATCTTCGCGCTCAGGCCACTTTGGCGGGCTGCTTGGCCGATGTTCATCGGTTGTCCTCCAGATCCTTGGGTTTCCAGGTTTTCAACAGTAACGCATTGCTCACCACGCTGACGCTCGACAACGCCATCGCCGCGCCGGCCAGCACCGGGTTGAGGAAACCGAACGCGGCCAGCGGAATGCCGATCAGGTTATAAACGAAGGCCCAAAACAGGTTCTGACGAATCTTCGCGTAGGTCTTGCGGCTGATCTCCAGCGCTGCCGGCACCAGTCGAGGATCGCCGCGCATCAGGGTGATCCCGGCTGCGTGCATGGCGACGTCGGTGCCGCCGCCCATGGCAATGCCGATGTCGGCGGCGGCCAGGGCCGGGGCGTCGTTGATGCCGTCGCCGACCATCGCTACCACGCCGGTCTTTTTCAATTCGGCGACGGTGGCGGCTTTGTCGGCCGGCAGTACTTCGGCGTGCACGTCGGTGATGCCCAAGGCCTCGGCGACCACTTTGGCGCTGCCGCGATTGTCGCCGGTCAGCAAGTGGCTGCTGATGTGGCGGGCGCTGAGTTGTTGCACCGCTTGCAGCGCACCTGATTTGAGGGTGTCACCGAAGGCGAACAAACCCAGCACGGTCGGCGTGGGGTTTTGCTCGATCAACCAGGACAGGGTCCGGCCTTCGGTTTCCCATGCGGTAGCAGCGTCGGCCAATGGGCCCGCGCTCAACCCGTTTTCTTCCAGCAGGCGACGATTGCCCAGCGCCAGGCGCCGACCCTCAAGGTTGCCGGCAATGCCGCGCCCGGTCAGGGACTGGCTGTCGCTGACATCGGCCACGGTCAAACCGCGTTCGGCGCACGCATCCAGAACCGCCTTGGCCAATGGATGCTCACTGCCGCGTTGCAGCGCGCCGGCCATTTGCAGCAGGGCGGCTTCGTCACCGTCGATGGCGTTCAAATGGGCGATACGCGGTGCACCCGAGGTCAGCGTGCCGGTCTTGTCGAACACCACCGCGCTGACTTCATGGGCCCGTTCCAGTGCTTCGGCGTCCTTGATCAGAATCCCGTGGCGCGCCGCCACACCGGTGCCAGCCATGATCGCCGTTGGCGTGGCCAACCCGAGGGCGCAAGGGCAGGCGATCACCAATACCGCAACGGCGTTGATCAGCGCGGTTTCCATCGGTGCGCCATACAGCCACCAACCGATCAGGGTTGCCAGTGCGATCAGCAGCACCGTCGGCACGAACACCTGGCTGACTTTATCCACCAGTTTCTGGATCGGTGCTTTCGCCGCTTGCGCGTCTTCGACCAGGCGGATGATCCGCGCCAGTACGGTTTCCGCACCCAAGGCCTGGGTGCGAACCAACAGGCGACCTTCACCGTTGATGGCGCCGCCGGTGACCTTGTCGCCGGGTTGTTTCGGCACCGGCAGGCTTTCGCCGCTGATCAGAGCTTCGTCGGCATGGCTTTGCCCTTCGACCACTTCGCCGTCCACCGGGAAACGTTCGCCGGGTTTGACCAGCACCAGATCATTCAGGCGTAGGGCGCTGATCGCCACGTCCTGTTCGCGACCGTCGATGACTTGAATCGCCCGCTCCGGGCGCAAGGCTTCGAGGGCGCGGATGGCGCTGGCGGTCTGGCGTTTGGCGCGGCTTTCGAGGTATTTGCCCAGCAGCACCAGCGCAATCACGACCGCAGAGGCTTCGAAATACAGGTGCGGCATGCGCCCGGCGGCGGTGGCCCATTCGTAGAGGCTCAAGCCATAACCGGCGCTGGTGCCGAGGGCTACAAGCAAGTCCATGTTGCCGGCACCGGCGCGTACGGCTTTCCATGCCGCCACATAAAAACGGGCACCGAAGATGAATTGCACCGGTGTGGCCAGGGTGAATTGCACCCAGGCCGGGAGCATCCAGTGCACGCCGAACGGTTGCAGCAGCATTGGCAATACCAGCGGCAAGGCGAGGGCAATGGCCATGATCAACACCCAGCGTTCGCGGTGCAGGCGCTGATGTTGCGTGTCGGTTGACGGGTGTTCGACTTCCCAGACGCTGGCGTTGTAACCCGCCTTGGTCACGGCCGCGATCAGGGTTTGCGGATCGATCTGCCCGAGCAGTTCGAGGTGGGCGCGTTCGTTGGCCAGGTTGACGCTGACGCTTTTGACGCCGGGCACTTTGGCCAGCGCCCGTTCGACCCGACCGACGCAGGACGCGCAGGTCATGCCGTCGATGCTCAATTCCAGACTCTGCTGCGGCACGCTGTAACCAGCCTGCTGCACCGCGTCCATCAACGCCGGCAGGCTGTCGCTGGGCGCTTGAACCCGCGCCTGCTCGGTGGCCAGGTTAACGCTGACCGCCGTGGCGCCGATGACTTTGCTCAAGGCACGCTCGACACGCCCGGCGCAACTGGCGCAGGTCATGCCGGCAATCGGCAGATCAAACGTGGTGGATTCGGACATCGGTCGCACTCCCTGTAGTAGATGGCTACAGGATCAACCTTGCCATGCTGGCAAGGTCAAGCGCAAAGATTGGCGTGGTGATCCTCTGTAGGAGCGAGCGGTGCGGCGATCCGACTTGCCCGCGAAGGCGTCGTATCAGTTGACAAGGATGTGTCTGAAATACCGCCTTCGCGGGCAAGCCTCGCTCCTACAGGTTGGAGGTGGGTCAATAATCGAGGGCTGTCGGCTTGAGGTACATGCCTTCCTGCGTCATCGCAATCCGGAACTTCAGCACATCCCCGGCCTTGAGGCTGATGTTCTGCGAGCCCGGCGCCAGCATGCCTGGGTTGCAGCCCGGCGCCTGGCCCGGTAGCAATTTCAGGCGCAGCGAAACGTTGCCTGGCGGCAGGTTGAAGGAGGTGCTTTGTTCCTGAAACAGCCGCGCCGACAGTTGATCCTGGATGTACACGCCGATTTCGCAGTTGGTCGACACTTCCAGGCGCTCGCGGGAAATGATCAATACGCCGTAATCCTCCCCGGCAGCATTGACCGAGGGCACGGCGGCGAAAAGGCTGAGGAAGCCAAACAGGCTGAGAGCTGACCAGCGCATGGCTGAATCTCCTGAGATCGAGTCATAGATGCACGCAGCTTGGCCGAGCGCGACGCCGATTGCCAGCCCGGCAGCTCATTTCAGAACTTGACCTTGCCATGGTGGCAAGCTCGAGACTGTTCGCAACCTCACTAAAGGAGTCATTCCATGCAAGTGTTCAACGTTCAAGGCATGTCCTGCGGTCACTGCGTCAAAGCCATCACTCAAGCGTTGCAAGCCAAGGATCCTGCGGCCAGCGTGCGGGTCGATCTGGCGGCAAAGGAAGTCGGCGTCGAAAGTGCGTTGACCGCGGATCAAGTAATCGCCGCGATCAGCGAAGAAGGCTACGAAGTGAAAGTCGCTTAAGGCCAAACGCAAAACCACTGTAGGAGCGAAGCTTGCTCGCGAATGCGGTTTGTCAGACGGCATTGACGTGGCTGACCCACCGCCTTCGTCGGAACGCCGCCCGGAGCAAGCTCTGCTCCTACAAGGGCCGGCGTTTTTTAGGTTTTTAATAGTTAGCGAGCTATCGGAATGTTCAAGGCGTCGATGCGCGGCTAGACTGTGTGCCCGCCGACCTCCGTCCCACTGGATACCCGATGAACTTCCGTACCATTTTGATTCTTGGCGCACTTAGCGCTTTTGGCCCGCTGGCAATCGATTTCTATCTGCCGGCGTTTCCGGCCATGGCGCTGGCGTTCGGCACCGATGAACAGCACGTTCAACTGACGCTGGCGGCGTATTTCCTCGGTTTGTCCATCGGTCAGCTGATGTACGGCCCGGTGGCGGATCGTTTTGGTCGGCGTATTCCGTTGCTGACGGGTGTCGGTCTGTTCACCGTCGCTTCCCTGGCGTGCGCCTATGCGCCGAACCTGGAATGGCTGCTCGGTGCGCGGTTCGTCCAGGCGCTGGGCGGTTGTGCGGGGATGGTGATTTCAAGGGCGATCGTCAGTGACAAATGCGATGCGGTGGGCTCGGCGAAAGTCTTTTCACAACTGATGCTGGTCATGGGCCTGGCACCGATTCTCGCGCCGATGCTCGGCGGGTTGCTGGTCAACACCACGGGCTGGCAATCGATCTTCCTGGTGCTGACCGGTTTCAGTGCACTGGCCGGGCTGGCCGTGGCGCTCGGCTTGCCGGAAAGCATGCCGGCGAATGTGCCGCGTCAGCCCTTGTCGGGCGCGCTGCGTCAGTACGGTCGGCTGTTGTCGGACCCGGTGTACCTCGGCCACGCCCTGACCGGTGGCATCGCCATCGCCGGGATGTTTGCCTACATCGCCGGTTCGCCGTTCGTCTTCATCAAACTCTACGGCGTGCCGGCCGAGCACTTCGGCTGGTTGTTCGGCACCAATGCGGCGGGGTTCATTCTGGTGGCGCAGGTCAACGCACGGTTGCTGGCCAAGCGTGGCCCGGCGTTCCTGCTGGCGCGCACCGTATGGATCTACCTCGCGGCGGGCCTGACGCTGCTCGCGGTCAGTTCGCTGCACACCGAGCAATTGTGGCCGCTGCTGATTCCGCTGTTTATCTGCATCGCCAGCCTCGGTTGCATCCTGCCCAACGCCTCGGCTTGCGCCATGAACGGGCAGGGCGCGCGCGCCGGCAGTGCGTCGGCAATGCTCGGTTGCCTGCAATTCAGCGTCGCCGCCGGAGCCGCGTCGCTCGTGGGTATTTTGTACGACGGCAGCGCCATGCCGATGGCCATGGTCATCAGCCTGTGCGGAGTTCTGGTGGTGAGCATAGCGATGCTCACCCGGCGTCTGCAAAATGCCCGGGCATTGGTGAAAGCCCAGGTGTGAGGAAGGTCTCAGCCGGCAGCGCGTTGCTGCTGGACGGGAATCTGATGAGGGGCGTGCAATCGTGCTTCGAGGGTTCGGGTGAACTCGCGCGCTTCGGCTTCGCTACGGAACGTCACCGCGTGTTGGTCCAGGCGGACCTGCCACTGGGATTTTGCCAATTCTTTTATCAGGATCTTCATTGCTGACCTCCTCGGTTAAAAGATTGCATCGCAGAGGACACGATTGTAGACCCGAATACGACCACAATGATGACAGCGGTCAACCTTCGGACTGACGGTGTCGTCCATTCGGACGACACTTGTATCAATCTGTTTCAGAAGCCTTCGAGGACAATCTTGCCCTTGGATTTGCCGCTCTCCAGCAGCTCATGCGCACGCCGCAAATTCGCTGCGTTGATCGTTCCGAAGTGCTCGCCCACCGTGGTTTTCAGTGTCCCGGCATCGATCAGCGCTGCCACGCGGTTGAGCAGTTTGTGTTGCTCGATCATGTCCGCGGTTTCGAACAGCGAGCGGGTGTACATGAACTCCCAGTGCAGCGACAGGCTCTTGCGCTTGAGCTTGGTCACGTCCAGCGCCTTCGGGTCATCGATCAGCGCCAGTTTGCCCTGCGGCGCCAACGCCTCGACCAATTGATCCAGATGCTGATCGGTCTGGGTCAGGCTGGCGACGTGGGTCACCGAGTTCACGCCTGCACGTTTGAGCTCTTCGCTCAGCGGTTGGCTGTGATCGATCACCAGATCGGCGCCCAGCTCACGTACCCAGCTCTGGGTTTGCGCACGGGACGCGGTGCCGATGACCTTCAGCCCAGTGAGCTGGCTGGCCAGTTGCGTAAGGATTGAACCGACACCGCCGGCCGCACCGACGATCAGCAAACTCTGGCCTTCATCGGTGTTGCCTTCGCGCACTTGCAGGCGTTCAAACAACAATTCCCACGCGGTGATCGCGGTCAACGGCAGCGCGGCGGCTTCGGCGAAACCGAGGGTTTTCGGCATGTGGCCGACGATCCGTTCGTCCACCACGTGCAGCTCGCTATTCCCGCCAGCGCGGGCGATGGAGCCGGCGTAGAACACCTTGTCGCCGGCCTTGAACAACGTCACTTCACTGCCGACCGACTTGACCACACCGGCCACGTCCCAGCCCAGCACTTTGGCCGCGCCACCTTCAGGCTGCACGTTCTGGCGGACTTTGGTGTCCACCGGGTTGACCGAGATGGCTTTGACTTCCACCAACAGGTCGCGTGGGCCGGCAACCGGCTCTGGCAATTCGATGTCTTGCAGGGAGTTGGCGTCGCTGATCGGCAACGAGGCGTAGTAGGCAATGGCTTTCATGAAAGGCTCCGCAATAGTATTTAAGAAAATCAGGCCACGACGCGCAGGCGTTTGAGATCGAAATGCTCGATCAGGTCGCCGGCCGTGGCGCGAAAGTGCTGGATGTGTGCACTGGCGTCATGGGCTTGCAGCGCTTCGTCGCTGCTCCACTGCTCGATCATGTAGAAGGCCTGCGGATTGGCCAGGTCCTGATGCAGATCGTATTGACTGCAACCGGCTTCGGCGCGGGTCGGTTCCAGCAGTGCACGCAGGTGCTGTTCGAGGGCGTCCTGCTGACCGGTTTTGGCGATCAGGGTGGCAATGGCGGTAAACGGCTGGGACATGTTCGACTCCGATAACGGGGTGATTTCGATGGGGCAGATGATTGGCTATTTCTCTGCAAGATAAAACCCGCTAAAAGAGCAGTCTCTTTCAATATTTTTTTGATAATCGAGGCTGGAAATGCTGCGTTTCGATGACTTGCAGTTGTTTGTCCGGGCGGCGGACCTGGGCAGTCTGTCGGCGGCGGCGCGGGGGATGGACATGTCGGCGGCGGTGGCCAGTGCGGCGTTGAAGCGCATCGAACAGCAACTCGGTGCGCGGTTGCTCGCCCGTTCCACCCGCAGCCTGCGCCTGACCGCCGAGGGCGAGGGGTTTCTCGAATACGCCCGGGCGGCCCTGAGCAACCTCGATGAAGGTCGCCGCTTGCTGGCCAGCGGTCAGGACCAGGTCAGCGGAGTGTTGCAGCTGTCGGCACCGTCGGATTTCGGTCGCAACCTGTTGCTGCCGTGGCTGGACGAGTTCCAGCGCGAGCATCCGAAGCTCACGGTGCGCCTGCTGCTGGGCGACCGCATCGCCGACCTGTTCCGCCAGCCGGTGGACATTGCCCTGCGCTATGGCGAGCCGGAAGACTCAAGCCTGGTGGCGCTGCCCATCGCACCGAACAACCGCCGCGTGCTGTGTGCCGCGCCGAGCTATCTGGCCCGACACGGCGAGCCCCGGCAACTGGAGCAACTGGCGCAGCACAATTGCCTGCTGTTCATGCTTGGCAGCCGGGTTCACGATCACTGGAGTTTTCACGACGGCAAACGCGAAGTCAGCCTGACCGTCAGCGGTGACCGTTTCAGTGATGATGCCGATGTGGTGCGCCTGTGGGCCGTGGCGGGTGCCGGGATCGCCTACAAATCCTGGCTGGATGTTGCCGCCGATGTGTTGGCCGGTCGCTTGAAAGTGCTGATGCCGGAGCTGATCTGTGAGCGCGCACCGCTGAATTTGCTGTGCGCCCATCGCGCACAATTGAGTAAGCCGGTGAACCTTTTGCGGGAAATGCTCGCCAGCCGATGCGCCGGTTTAAGTAGTCAATTTCCCGTGTTGGCGGTCACCGATCATTAGTCGCAGGTAAAAAGCGAAATTTCACTCAGGAACTATCACCACCAAGGGTTTTCAGAGGGCAGGAACCGACGGTTAACACGCATATACTAGCGCTCGCCTCAGGTACGCACGGTCGATCTCGCCTTGGCGAGTCCGCGTTCGAGTCGGCCAGGCCCGCAGTCGATCGCCGAGCCTTTGCAAAACCCTCAAGGCAATGGCTTGTGTGAGTGGGTGGCTTTGCCCGGGTTGTCGCGGTTTCCGCGTCTTGGCCGACGACACATTACTGGTCAAGATGTCTCTGAGCAGTAGACGAAACGATTCAACAGGGAGTGAATACATGGAACATGCACCTTGCATCAGCCAGATCGCCACGTTGCTGGCTGACCCAAAGCGCAGCGCAATGATGTGGGCCTTGATGGACGGCTCAGCGCGACAAACCGAAGAGTTGGCCTTGCTGGCCGGCCTGTCACCGTCTTCGGCCAGTGCACACCTGGGGCGTTTGTCCGCCGGAGGTCTGTTGAAAGTCGAAACCCGTGGCCGCAAGCGGTTTTTTCGCCTGGCCGCACCTGAAGTCGGCGCTGCGATAGAAGCACTGGCCAGTGCGACGATTGCCAGTACGCCCCGGGGCATGCCGGACGTTTTCAAACGCGCCGCACCTCTCTCCAAACCTCAGGCGGCACCTTCGTCGTTGTTGCGCGCACGACTCTGCGACGATCATTTGGGGGGCACTTTGGCCGCCGATCTTTACCAGCGTTTGCTGGATACGGGCTGGATCGAACAGTTCGAGCAGCGGGTGTCGATCACTCACAAGGGCGCCACGCAATTGGCCAAGCGCGGTGTGTACGTCCAGGCGCTGGCGCACAGCACCCGTCGAGCCGCTTGCGCTTGCCCCGACTGGAGCGAAAGACGTCCGCACATGGGCGGTTCACTCGGCGCGGCGTTGCTGCAATTGTTCATGCAGTCCGGTTGGCTGAGTTTGCCGAACGATTCGCGAGCCTTGCACGTCACCGCGACGGGGCAGCGTGAAATCCATCGCTTTGCCAAGGAAACCGAGCTGGAAATGGCGTTGTAGTACACGGCACGTGGACCCTGTAGGAGCTGGCTTGCCAGCGAAGGTGTGTCAGCCGACATCAATTTGGCTGACAGACCATCGCCGGCAAGCCAGCTCCTACAGGTTTTTTCGTTGAGGCTTAGGGTTTGACCAACCGCGCATCCAGGCTGTTTTGCGCCAGGCGTTTGGCCTGATCCTGGGTCATGCCCAGATCGGTGTACAGCGCATGGAAGTTCTCGGTCACATACCCACCGAAGTACGCCGGGTCGTCCGAGTTCACCGTGACTTTCACGCCGCGCTCAAGCATGTCGAGAATGTTGTGCTGGGACATGTGATCGAACACGCAGAGCTTGGTGTTCGACAACGGGCAGACGGTCAACGGGATCTGCTCGTCGATGATCCGCTGCATCAGGCGCTCGTCTTCGATGGCGCGCACGCCATGGTCGATGCGCTGGATTTTCAGCAGGTCGAGGGCTTCCCAGATGTACTCGGGCGGGCCTTCTTCACCGGCGTGGGCGACGGTCAGGAAGCCTTCGTGGCGGGCGCGATCAAACACGCGCTGGAACTTGCTCGGCGGGTGACCCATTTCCGAACTGTCCAGGCCGACGGCCACAAACGCATCGCGGAACGGCAGCGCCTGATCGAGGGTTTTTTGTGCTTGTTCTTCGCTCAAGTGACGCAGGAAGCTCAGGATCAAACCGCTGGTGATGCCCAGTTGCTGCTCGCCATCCTTCAGTGCGGCGGCGATGCCGTTGAGCACCACTTCGAACGGGATGCCACGGTCGGTGTGGGTCTGCGGGTCGAAGAACGGTTCGGTGTGAATCACGTTCTGCGCCTTGCAACGCAGCAGGTAGGCCCAGGTCAGGTCGTAGAAATCCTGCGAAGTGCGCAGCACGTCGGCGCCCTGGTAATACAGGTCGAGAAACTCTTGCAGGTTGTTGAAGGCGTACGCCTTGCGCAGGGTTTCGACATCGCTCCACGGCAGGGCGATCTTGTTGCGTTCGGCCAGGGCGAACAGCAACTCGGGCTCCAGCGAACCCTCCAGGTGCAAGTGCAGTTCTGCCTTGGGCAGGGCGTTCAGCCAATCGTACATTGTTGAAATCTCATCAGGTGCAATGCCGGCATTCTACAGGTGCTGACTGCAACAATTGGTAAAACCTGACCAAGAGGTTCATTACCCTGCCTCTTGCTCTCGCCGATAAGCATAGGTGTCGGCGAAGCGTGAGAGCAGGAATTCGGCGCAGGTGGTGGCCGGGTATTTCGCCGGGTGAAGGGCATCCTGACAACCGGGCAGGCATTCGATGCGCGTGTCGGGGTGCGGCTCGGCGAAGAATGGCATCGAGTAACGGTCCACACCCAGCGGGCTGATCACCCGGTGCGGCGTCGACAGATAACGGTCGTTGCTCCAGCGCGCCATCATGTCGCCGAGGTTGACCACGAAAGTGCCTTCGATGGGCGGCGCGTCGATCCAGTCGCCTTGCACGTTACGCACTTGCAGGCCGCCGGCCGCGTCCTGATACAGCAGGGTGATGCAGCCGTAATCGGTGTGGGCGCCGGCGCCTTGCTGATCTGCGGAGCTGGCGGTGTGGCGCGGCGGGTAGTGGATCATCCGCAGCACACTGACCGGTTCATGGAAGCGCGTGTCAAAGAAGTCGCGCTCGATGTTCAGCGCCATCGTCATTGCGCGCAACAGGGTTTGAGCCAGCGCCTGCATGTCGACGTAGTGCTGCTCCATCAGCGCTTCCCAACCGGGCATCGAGGGATGACGGTTGGGGCCGCGCAGCGGTTTTTCTGCCAGCACTTGCGGGTGATCGGCCGGCAGGTGCAGGCCCATGTCGAAGGTTTCTTTCAGGTCGCTGGGCTTGCTCGGGTCGAGCTGTTCGGTGGCGATGGCGCCGTAGCCGCGATGGTGTCGGGTCTGGGTGATGTCGATGCTGAGCTTTTCGGCGGTGGGCAGGGCGAAGAAGCGTCGGGCGTGATCAAGCACGGCGTCGATGCGTGCGGCACTGATCGGGTGACCCTTGATGTAGAAAAAGCCCCACTCGCGGCAGGCTTGGTCGATGTGTGTGGCGACGGATTGCCAGGCGGTCTGGTCATCGCTGTAGAGCGGGGCGATGTCGATGATGGGGAGGCTGTTCATACTGCGTTCCTGAGATGGAATGAGCTTTTGTAGGAGCTGGCTTGCCAGCGATGGCGGCGTCCTGTTCAACATTGATGTTGAATTTTATGGCCTCATCGCCGGCAAGCCGGCTCCTACAGGGGGTTGTGTTGGGCTGAGGGTTACTTTGGTATCTCGGCTTTCATGCCTTCAACGTAGTAATTCATCGAGGCCAGTTCCGCGTTGCTCGCCGTCGCGCCCGCCGCAATTTTCTCCACGCCTGCCTGATCCTTGATCGGCCCGGTAAACGGATGCAGCGCACCGCTCTTGATGTCCGCGATGATCTGTTCGGCCTCGGCTTTCACCGGCGCCGGCACGAGGTCGCTGATCGGTAATTCAACCGTGCCTTCCTTCAAACCGCCCCAGTAATCCTGCGACTTCCACGCATGCTCGATCACGCTTTGGGTCGCCTGAATGTAGTGCGGAGCCCAGTCGTTGACGATCGAGGTCAACACCGCTTTCGGCCCGAAGTGCGCCATGTCCGAAGCGTAGCCCACGGCATACACCCCGCGACGCTCGGCGGCCTGGATCGGCGCCGGGCTATCGGTGTGCTGGAACACCACATCCACGCCTTGATCGATCAACGCGTTGGCGGCGTCGGCTTCCTTGCCCGGGTCGAACCAGGAATTGACCCACACCACTTTGATCTCGGTACCGGGGTTGTATTTGTTCAGGGCCAGTTGAATGGCGTTGATGTCGCGGATCACTTCCGGAATCGGGAACGAGGCGACGTAGCCGATCTTTTTGGTCTTGGTCATTTTCGCCGCGAGGAAGCCACCGACGTAGCGACCTTCATAGGTGCGCGCCAGGTAGGTGCCGAGGTTCTTGTCCTGCTTGTAGCCGGTGGCGTGTTCGAAGGTCACCTTGGGAAACTGTTTCGCGACTTTCAGGGTTGGGTTCATGTAGCCGAAGGAGGTGGTGAAGATCAGGTCGTAGTTGTCCTTGGCCATGTTGCGGATCACCCGCTCGGCGTCGGCGCCTTCGGCGACGTTTTCCACGTACTGGGTGGTGATCTGCGAGCCGAATTTTTCGGCCAGCGCCTTGCGTCCCTGTTCATGCTGATACGTCCAGCCATGATCACCGATCGGGCCGATGTAGACGAAGCCGACTTTCAGCGGGTCAGCGGCGCTGACGGTCAGGCTGGCGCTCAGACCGAGGGTTGCAGCGACGGCGCACAGCAGCTTCTTCAACGGACGTTTATGCATGAATTCCCACTCCATTTTTTTTTGAGGTTGGAGGGGGTAATGCAAATTACTGACCAACAGGACAACAAATATCCAAAGCCGTACGATGGCCTTCGCGGGCAAGCCTCGCTCCTACAAAAGCAACGCCGACATGTAGGAGCGAGGCTTGCCCGCGAAGAGGCCCACAAGGCCAATAAAGTGCATGGCCATGCAAGGTTGCCATCCACTGGTGCGCTAAGGCGTCACGAAACGCCCGCAGTCAGTCGGTGGTCAACATCGCCATTGGGGCTTTAAAAAGCATCGCCGGCAAGCCGGCTCCTACAGTTATCGCGCATAACCTGTAGGAGCCGGCTTGCCGGCGAAGGCGTCCGATCAGACGCCTGCGATCAACTGCCGGGCCGCCTGGCTGTGATCGGCGATCAAGCCTTTGAGATCCAGCCCCTCAACCTGCCCGTCGATCACTCGCCACTTGCCTCCTACCATCACCCGATCCGCCCGATCCGCACCACATAACAGCAATGCCGAAACCGGGTCATGGCTACCGGAAAACCGCAGCTCATCCAGCTTGAACAACGCCAGATCCGCCTGCTTGCCCACCGCCAGTTCACCGATATCGGTGCGCCCGAGCAAACTCGCCGAACCCTTGGTCGCCCACCCCAGCACCAATTCCGGCGTGATCTTCTCGGCGCCATAACGCAGCCGCTGGATGTACAGCGCCTGACGGGTTTCGAGCATCATGTTCGACGCATCGTTGGACGCCGAGCCATCCACGCCGAGGCCCAGCAACGCGCCGGCGGCGGTCAGCTCCAGCGTCGGGCAGATGCCGGACGCGAGGCGCATGTTCGAGCTCGGGCAATGGCAAATGCCAGTGCCGGCCGCGCCGAGGCGGGTGATTTCATCCGGGTTGAAGTGGATGCCATGCGCCAGCCAGGTGCGCGGGCCGAGCCAGCCGACGCTGTCCAGATAATCCACGGTGCGCAGGCCGAAGCGTTGCAGGCAGAAGTCTTCTTCGTCGAGGGTTTCCGCCAGGTGCGTGTGCAGGCGCACGTCGAGTTTGTTTGCCAGTTCGGCGCTGGCAGACATGATCTCCGGGGTCACCGAAAACGGTGAGCACGGCGCCAGGGCGATCTGGATTTGCGCGCCAGCGCCACGCTCGTGGTACTCGGCGATCAGGCGCTGACTGTCGTCGAGGATCACTTCACCTTCCTGTACGGTCTGCTGCGGGGGCAGGCCACCGTCCTTCTCGCCCAGGCTCATGGAACCGCGCGTCAGCATGGCGCGCATGCCAAGGTCGCGGACGCTTTCGACTTGCACGTCGATGGCATTTTCCAGGCCTTTCGGGAACAGATAATGGTGATCGGCGGCGGTGGTGCAGCCGGACAGCAGCAACTCGGCCAGCGCGACTTTCGTGGCAAGGGCGAGTTTTTCAGGGGTGAGGCGTGCCCAGACCGGGTACAGGGTTTTCAGCCAAGGGAACAACGGCTGATTGACTACCGGCGCCCAGGCGCGGGTCAGGGTTTGATAGAAGTGGTGATGAGTGTTGATCAGCCCCGGCAGGATCACATGCTCGCGAGCATCGAATACTTGTCCACAGGGGGCGGACGGTTGCTGGCCGGCGGCGAGCACTTCGACGATCAAGCCGTCTTGCACAACCAGGCCGCCACGGGCATCGAGGCCATTGGCAGTGAAGATCGCGAGGGGGTTTTTTAACCAGGTACGGGTCGCAGGCATGTTGGCCGGCTCCTCTGAAAGTTGGGTTCAGGTTAGCCAGCTCAGTGATTACCCTGTCTGCTGATCCAGGGTCGCCGCGAGGACGAGGTGCGCAGTTTCAAACAAAACCGTGCAGCGGGCAAGCCCACCCCGACAGGACGACGAATAATCTGTAGGAGCCGGCTTGCTGGCGATAGCATCGCCTCGGTATCACTGAAAGACCGAGGCGCCTGCAT